>JAHDOX010000081.1 GCA_018434645.1 Synergistales bacterium
GGTCCAGCCTTTCGGTGCGATAGCGGCGATGCGCCTCGCGGCAATGATCCCGGCTGCGTCGTCGCCGAGCAGTTCGTTCCCGAGGCCCCACAGGACGGTTTTACCTTGCATCGTGACACATCCTTTCCGCCGGATAGACAGGGGAGATAGTACATGGCGTCAAGTGGTTCCCGAATGGTGCGCCACTCGCTGAGGATGATGGCGGGCACCTTTTTGAGCAGGATACTGGGTCTCGCCAGGGAGATACTGATAGCGGCTTTCTTCGGCGCTTCGGGTCGCCTGGATGCCTTTTTGGTTGCCTACACCCTTGCCAATCTCTTTAGGCGGCTTTTGGCCGAGGGCGCCCTTTCCGCGGCTTTCGTGCCGGTCTTTTCCCAGTCCCTGGAGCTTGACGGTGCCGAAACGGCTGGAAGGCTCGCAAGACAGACCTTTACGGTCCTTCTGGTTGCCTCCGGGCTTTTGGTGGTCCTCGGCATCGCCCTTGCCCCATGGCTTGTAGCCCTTCTGGCGCCCGGTTTTTCAGCGGAGACTGCGCGGCAGGCCATTTCCCTGACGCGGATCATGTTCCCTTTCATGCTGTTTATTTCGGTAGCGGCCCTTGCGATGGGCATGCTCAACAGCGTGGGATGTTTTTTTGTTCCGGCCGTCGCTCCCGCCGTAAGCAACGTCGTCTTCATCCTGCTGGTTCTGATTCTAGCATCAAACATGGGTATAAAAAGCCTCGCCCTTGCGGTTTTGGCTGGAGGGGCGGCCCAGTGCCTTCTACAGTGGTCATGGACGAGAAAATACGGGATGACCCTGACATTGGCCCTGCCGGATGCCGGCAACAAGGAACTGAAGAAGGTTTTGAAACTCTTTTTCCCTTATGCGGCCGGGCTTTCCATAAACCAGCTCATACCTGTTTTAAGCCGGGTACTGGGCTCTTTCCTGCAGGAGGGTTCCATCTCCGTACTCAACTACGCCGACCGTATCCTGCAGCTTCCGCTCGGGCTTTTCGTCGTCGCCATAAGCCAGGCCATTTTGCCGCTTCTCGCGCGACAGCTGCTTGAAGGCGAGGATGCTTACAGGCGGGGTATCGAAGACGCGCTGCGTTTTGCCATGTTTATTGTGCTTCCCGTCACGGCGGGACTGGTTATCTTCAGCGACGAAATCGTGCACCTCCTTTTCGTCAGGGGAGCCTTCGGAGAGTGGGCCTGGCATGCGACTTCGACGAGCCTTGTCATGTTCACCCTGGGTTTGCCCGGTATGGCTTGCATGAATGTGCTGCTGCGGGCTCTCCACGCGAGAGGTCTTCCGACAGAGGCGATGTACGTCGCGATCACGAGTGTCGTGACCTATTTCGCTTTCGGTCTTCTTTTTATGAAACCCCTGGCCTACGCGGGGCTGGCGCTTGGCGCGTCTTGTTCCTTTACTGCTTCGGCCGTTTTTGCGGGTTTCCTTTTGCGGAGGCGCTGCGGCCTTGAGATGCCCTTTAAAATCGGGTGGCTGAAACCGGTGGTCCCTGGAGTACTGGTCATGGTCATTGCGGTGTTGCTTTTCAAAAATGTGCTACCCTATCCTGTGCGAATGGGTATACTTTTTCGTGGTGGATGGATGGTAATGCCGATTTTCATGGGGGCATCCATTTATGGATTCGTTACATGGGCTGGAAAAAGCGGCGAGTGGGAATGGATAAGGGAAATCCTTCTGGAAAAGGCGCGACACGAAACGGGCGGAAAAGGATAAAAATCTGGGCTGAAACGGCCGGGAGGGACGAAGAATTATGAAAAGTCCACTATGGCGCAAAGGTCTTCTCGGGGTCTTGATGGTCTTTGTACTGACCGTAACCTGCGCGGCGGCCGGGGAAAACCTGGAGGATCTGATTTCACAAAGGACAGCCAGGTTGTACCTGGAGGGGCAGGTACTTGGAGACATGATCCTGGGCGCAAGGGCACGCCTTGATTTCATTTACGTTGACAGGCCCCTTTTTGAAGCGGTTAAAAGAAACCCGGAAGCGCCCGAGTGGCTCCGATGGAACGTAAATTACCTGAGTTCCGAAAAGGTAAGAAAGGACGCACTTTTCATTCTTGGTTTCGAGACCTTCAAGCCCTGGACCTTCAAACCGGACATGATTTCCGTAAACGGACGGCCTGTCACCGAAGACGATATTGTCACAAAAAAGGACTACGTTCCCGTCGGCGACCTGCCAAGCGGCTACAAGGCTACGTTGGCTTTTGCGGTTTCGGGGGAATACATCAAACCCGGTGGAAAGATAATTTTCAGTTGTCAGGGAGAGAGCGTGACATGGACGGTACCGGTAAAATAAAAAAGATTCACAGGTATCGGTGTGCCTCCTGCGGCGGGAGATTCGACTGTGAATCTTTTGCAGACAGGTGTCCCGCCTGTGGCGGGAAAGTGCTTATACACGAAGCGGGCGAGAAGAAAAGACCCCGTGCAGGCTGCCGGAAGGCAAGCTGTGCCGGCTGTTCAGGTTGCAGCTTCAGGTGAATTTAATGAACGCGCCTTTTTTGACTCTCGGCGTGGAGACCAGTTGCGACGATACAGGGGTAGCGCTGCTTGAAGGAAGGCGCAATGTCGTTGCTTCCGCACTGTCGAGCCAGGTTGAGGAACACGCGCGGTACGGTGGTGTAATCCCGGAACTGGCTTCACGGAAACACCAGGAGATATTGCTGCCGCTTCTTGATGGCGTGCTGCGTGAAGCGGGAATAAAGGGGCGGCGGAAACCCGATCTTGTGGCCGTGACTTACGGGCCGGGGCTTATGGGGTCTCTTCTGGTAGGTGTGATGACCGCGAAGGCGCTTGCACAGGCCTGGAAAGTTCCCCTGACGGGAGTAAATCACATAGAGGGGCACATGTTCGCCAATGTAGTGGCTTACGAAAATTTTGGACCACCCTTCATCGGACTCGTCGTTTCCGGGGGGCACACGGAAGCGTACCACGTCCCCCGTTTCGGGACCTATGAGCTGCTTGGCAAAACCCGGGATGACGCCATAGGAGAATGTTACGACAAGGTGGCCAAACTTTTGGGGTTGCCCTATCCTGGTGGCCCTGCCGTCGACCGTCTTGCAGAAAAAGGTGACCCTGACGCTTTTGATTTCCCTGTACCTCTTTCATCCACCGATAAAATCGAGTTCAGCTACAGTGGCCTCAAAACGGCTGTATTAACCAGGCTCCGCAACGAAGAAGAGGCCGGCCGTAAAATCGAAACTGCTGACCTTTGCGCTTCCTTCCAGAAGGCCGCGGTGGGTGCTGTCCTGGTCAAGCTCGAACTGGCAGTTCGCTTGACTGGAGTGCGAAGGATCGCTGTTTCGGGTGGCGTGGCTTCCAATTCGCTTCTGCGCCGGATGCTCGAAAAAAGAGACGAATGGGATATTTTTATGCCGCCTGCGCGACTTTGCACCGATAATGCGGCCATGATAGCGGCTGCGGGGCGAAGCCGTTTCGAAAGAGGTCTCACGGACGGACTGGACCTTTCCGCCGACCCTTCCGCGACGCTTGCCTGAAACCTCCACGGGACAACTTCCAAAATTCACGTCCGCCAAAGTTCCCGGCTTCCTTTGTAAGCAAAAAACGAAGATAAAAATAGTATTGCGGATATATGACGAGATAAAAGCTCTAAATGAAGCATAATCCGTATTTTCGTGTCTTGAGATTAGGCTGCTTCACAGGTACTATCGTTCGCGGTCGAATTAGCACTCAGACAAGAAGAGTGCTAACATCTCAAAAAGAACCGCAAGGAGGGTGCAACGTATGAAACTCAAACCACTCGGTGACAGAATTGTTGTCAAGGTTCTCAATCAGGAAGAAACCACGAAGGGCGGCATCGTGATTCCCGATACCGCCAAGGAAAAGCCCCAGGAAGGCGAAGTAATTGCCATCGGCACGGGCAAGGTTCTCGAGAACGGGCAGAAGCTTCCCCTCGAGGTGAAAATCGGGGACAAGGTCCTTTTCAGCAAATACGGCGGGACCGAAGTCAAAGTCGAAGGCGAGGAGTACCTTATCCTGAGTGAAAGGGACGTACTTGCCATTCTTGAAAAGTAGCATTTTCAATCAAAAGGCATTTTCGAGGCTATAATTTCCAGATTTTGAAAAGGAGGAAGCACTGACATGGCAAAGATGCTTGCATTCGGAGAAGAAGCCCGCAGATCGCTTGAGCGGGGTATCAACAAGGTGGCAGATACGGTAGGCGGGACCCTTGGTCCCAAGGGCCGTAACGTGGTGCTGGAAAAGAAATTCGGTTCTCCCACGATTACAAACGACGGCGTCACTATAGCGAAGGAGATCGAGCTGGAGGATCCCTTCGAGAACATGGGCGCACAGCTCGTAAAGGAAGTAGCTTCCAAAACCAACGACATAGCCGGTGACGGTACCACCACGGCGACGGTTCTCGCCCGTGCGATCATCCTTGAGGGCATGAAGAACGTGGCCGCCGGAGCAAACGGCATGCTCATGCGGCACGGCATAGAGAAGGCAGTCGACCTCGTCGTGGATGAACTCAAGAAGCTTTCCATCCCCGTCAAGGAACGGGAGAAGATCGCCCAGGTGGCGGCCATTTCCGCCAACGACAAGGCCGTCGGAGAACTCATCGCCGAAGCTATGGAGAAAGTCGGCGAAGACGGTGTAATTACCGTGGAGGACAGCCAGACCGTGGGGACTACCCTTGAAATGGTCGAAGGACTCCAGTTCGACAAGGGCTATGTAAGCCCTTACATGATGACCGATCCAGAGAGGATGGAAGCCAGCCTCGACGACGCCTATATCCTCATTCACGACGGCAAGATCAGCAACGTCAAGGACATGATCCCTCTCCTGGAGAAGGTAGTGCAGACGGGCAAACCTCTGCTCATCATCGCCGAGGATGTAGAGGGAGAGGCCCTCGCAACCCTCGTCGTCAACAAGCTGCGCGGCACCATGCAGACCGTGGCCGTGAAGGCCCCTGGATTCGGCGAGCGAAGGAAGGCCATGCTCCAGGATATCGCAACTGTGACCGGCGGTCAGGTCATTTCCGAGGATATCGGCATCAAGCTTGAAAACGCAGATCTCTCCATGCTTGGACGTGCAAAGAAGATCCGCGTGACCAAGGAAGAAACCACCATCGTGGAGGGCGCAGGAGATCCTGAGGCTATCAGGAAACGCGCTGCCCAGATCAAGGCAGAGCTTGAAGAGTCCACCTCGGAGTATGACAAGGAGAAGCTCCAGGAACGTTTGGCCAAGCTCGTCGGCGGTGTAGCAGTCATTCAGGTTGGAGCCGCTACCGAGACGGAGCAGAAGGAGCTCAAGCACCGCATAGAGGATGCCCTTAACGCCACCAGGGCTGCCGTTGAGGAAGGCATAGTCGCCGGAGGCGGCGTGGCCCTGCTCAACGCCTCGGAAGCTCTGGACAAGTTTATCGAGGAACTCGAAGGCGACGAAAAGACCGGTGCTGTCATTGTTTCGAAGGCCCTCAAGGCCCCGCTTTATCTGATAGCCACCAATGCCGGCTTCCAGGGCGATGTGGTGGTCGAAAAGGTGCGCGGCCTAAAGAAGGGACACGGCCTTAATGCTGTTACCGGTGAATACGAGGACCTCGTAAAGGCTGGTATCATCGACCCCGTCAAGGTTACCAGGAGTGCCTTGCAGAATGCCGGTTCCATAGCTTCCATGGTCCTGACCACCGAAGGTCTCGTGGCCGACAAGCCCAAGAAGGAAAGAGAAGGCATGCCCGGCGGTATGCCCGGCGGCATGGACATGGATTACTAGGCCTTCGGCCTGGAAGAACAAATTTCAGGCCTCCGCCATGGCGGAGGCCTGTCTTTTTTTGGGGGGCTTTCTGGTACACTTGTTTCGTTCTGCAAACGAAGCACCGGAGGTGGAGGGTATGGCCATGAAACCAGTCACCGCAACGGAAGATGAAAAAGTCGTAATAATCGACTGCGGCTCGCAGTATACACAGCTGATCGCCAGGAGAATCAGGGATCTCGGGGTTTACAGTGAAATCCTGCCGTGGGATGTCCCTGAAGAAAAAATATTTTCAAAGAAACCGAAAGGCATAGTCATCTCGGGAGGTCCGGGGACGGTTCTCGACCCGGACGCTCCTGTGGTTTCAAGGGACCTGCTCGATGGCACGGTACCCGTTTTGGGGATCTGCTATGGCATGCAGCTTGCAGGGTACCTGTTGGGTGGAAGCGTGAAAAAAGGCAATTTCGCGGAGTACGGCAAGGCGACGGTTGTTGTCGAGAGAACGGAAACGCCGCTCTTTGAGGGGTTGCCTGGTGAATTGACGGTCTGGATGAGCCATTGGGACTATGTCGAGACCCCGCCACGGGGATTCCATGTAACGGCACGCAGCAGGTCCGGAATGATCGCCGGTTTTTCGGATGAAAGCGGCAGGATACAGGCCATACAGTTTCACCCGGAGGTTTCGCATACGGCCTTTGGTGTTGAAATCCTGAAGAATTTTCTTTTCGGGATTTGCGGCTGTTCAGGGACATGGAACCTGAGCGACTGGACAGACGCCGCTATCAGGGCGATCAGGGAAAAAGTCGGTGATGACCGTGTGGTCTGCGGCCTTTCCGGGGGTGTGGATTCGACCGTAGCGGCTGTTTTGACCCAAAGGGCTGTCGGAGACAATCTGGAGTGTGTCTTTGTGGACACCGGCCTTTTAAGACAGGACGAGGCCTCAGAGGTGCTGGAAACCTACAGGAAAAACCTGAAACTCAAGGTCCATTTCGTAGATGCTTCGGAGGAGTTTCTCAAAGCCCTTTCGCGTGTTTTTGATCCGGAAAAAAAACGCAAGGCCATAGGGGAAACCTTCATTCGGGTTTTTGAGGAAAAAGCCGAAAAGATCGGCGGAGCGAAATGGCTTCTCCAGGGAACGGTATATCCCGACGTGATCGAAAGCGGAAAGCGGGGAAAGGACGCGGCGGTTATTAAAAGCCATCACAACGTTGGAGGCCTGCCTGAAGAGATGGACTTCAAGGTGCTTGAGCCCTTGCGGGACTTGTTCAAGGACGAGGTAAGAAAGATAGGGAAAATGCTGGGTGTTCCGGAAAGCATCCTGAAACGCCATCCCTTTCCTGGTCCGGGGCTTGCTGTGAGATGTCTCGGTGAAGTGACTAAAGAGAGACTGGAAACCCTCCGACGGGCTGACGCGATATTTTTGGACGAAATCCGAAAGGCAGGTTTATATGATTCGCTCTGGCAGGCCTTTTGCGTGCTTTTGCCCGTTCGAACCGTGGGTGTTATGGGGGATATCCGTACTTATGCCGAAGTTGTTGGTCTGAGGGCGGTGGAATCTGTCGACGCCATGACGGCCGACTGGGCAAAGCTCCCGGCGGATTTGCTGGATACTGCGGCACGGAGGATCTGCAACGAAGTGGGGGGCGCGAACCGGGTCGTCTACGACGTAACGGCCAAGCCTCCTTCGACGATCGAATGGGAGTGACAGGAGGAAAACAACCTGTCCCGCGAATCAAGGGGAAAACCCGCAAGAGGTGATACCTGGCATGACCGACGACATGCATGAACAGGGCAGGAAAGGCCTTGGGGACTACATTCCCTTTTTCGTGGCGTTCGCCATGGTGGGAACGTTGTCCTTCATAATTGCCATGCCGCTTTTAAGACCCCTTGCGTGGTCTTCGCTTCTTGCGTTTTTCGCCTATCCCCTTTTCAAGTATGTTCACGCCAATGTCTTTGGAGGCAGATGGAGGAACCTTGCGGCCGGTATTACCACGGCGGCCGTAATCGTCATGCTTGTTCTTCCGGCCGTTTTGGTGGGGACGCTGCTTGCGAGGGAGGGGCTCAGGCTTTACGGAGAGGTCGTCGAACTGCTGTCCAGGTTCGGCGGACACGATGTCTCGGCTGTTTTGAATTTCCTTCCCGACTGGCTGGCCAGTCGGGAGATCCCCCTCGAGGAGCATCTTTCCATGATCGGCGATGTCCTGAAACAGACCGGCCGATGGCTGGCGTCGCAGGTAGCTTCCTTTTCCCGCGGGTTTTTGGGAAATGCCTTCCAGCTCGTGTATCAGCTTATAGTCATAACCGTTGCGACTTTTTTCTTTCTGCGCGACGGCCATGTGTTGATAGAGTACATTAAAGACATCACGCCTCTTCCGAAACAGGAAAGGGAAATGCTCTTCGACAGGGGAACCCATATCCTCCAGGCCGTTA
>JAHDOX010000061.1 GCA_018434645.1 Synergistales bacterium
CCCGGTGCAAGAAAAAGGCAGGGCAGCCGTTTGAATTGCCGCCCCGCCTTTTCAGGCATTTGGGTTCTGTCGACTCTTTCGACGACTAGAAAAGGTTGAGGATGTGTCCCTCGTCGTCCACGTCTATGACCTCCGCCGCGGGTATTTTGGGCAAACCGGGCATAGTCATGATTGACCCGCATATGGGCACGATGAAACCGGCACCGGCAGAGAGCCTTACCTCGCGCACGTTGATACGGAAACCCCTGGGGCGACCCTTCTTCAACGGATCGTCCGTAAGCGACATCTGGGTCTTCGCCATACACACGGGCAGGTTGCCGAAGCCCTTCTCCTCCAGCTCGACGATGGTCCTGGCCGCGGCGTCGGTGTAGTCTACGCCGTCGGCCCCGTATACGTCCTTCGCTATGGTCTCGATCTTCTCCCGGATCGGAAGCTCCAGTCTGTAAAGCGGATGATATCCGTTTTTGCCGCTCTCGATGGCTTCCAGTACCGCCTCGGCCAGGTCGATTCCTCCGGCTCCACCCTTCTCCCAGACTTCAGAAAGGGCTATGCGCGCACCATGACGCTCCGCAGCAACGCGAACGGCCTCGATCTCTGCCTCGGTGTCGGAGGTGAACCGGTTCAATGCCACGACAACGGGTACGTCGAACCTGGAGAGGATGTCGATATGGGCTTCCAGGTTCTCCGCACCCTTTCTGAGTGCCTCGAGGTTTTCCTTCCCGAGATTTTCCTTGGCTACGCCTCCGTGCATCTTCAGAGCACGCACGGTGGTCACCAGAACTACCGCGTCGGGATGGAAACCAGCGTGACGGCTCACGATGTCCATGAACTTCTCCGCTCCCAAATCGGACGCGAAGCCGGCTTCGACCACGGCGTAATCGGTCAGCTTCAACGCCATCTTCGTCGCGATGATCGAGTTGGTGCCATGGGCTATGTTGGCGAAGGGACCACCATGCACGAAGGCCGGCACGTGCTCTATTGTCTGAACCAGGTTGGGGTTGAGGGCGTCTTTCAAAAGCGCGGCCATGGCCCCGTGAGCTTTAAGATCGGCCGCCGTCACCGCATCGCCGGACCATGTGTAGCCTACGACGATGCGACCCAGGCGCTCCTTGAGGTCCTTGAGGTCTTTCGACAGGCACAGGATCGCCATGACTTCCGAGGAAACGCTGATGTCGAACCCGCTCTCGCGGGGTATGCCGTGAGGCTTGCCTCCAAGACCTATAACAGCGTGGCGTAGCGCACGGTCGTTCATGTCGACCACCCTCCGCCAGGTGATACGCCGAGGATCGATCCCCAGCTCGTTGCCCTGCTGCAGGTGATTGTCGATCATGGCCGAAAGAAGGTTGTGAGCCGTGCTGACGGCATGGATGTCGCCAGTGAAGTGAAGGTTGATATCTTCCATGGGAAGCACCTGGCTGTATCCGCCTCCCGCGGCACCGCCCTTGACGCCGAAGCAGGGACCGAGCGAGGGCTCCCTGAGACAGAGCATGGCAGACTTTCCCATCTGTACCATGGCCTGCGTCAATCCAATGGTTGTCGTGGTCTTGCCTTCACCCGCCGGCGTCGGAGTGGTGGCCGTAACCAGCACCAGTTTGCCGTCGGGACGGTCCGCCAGTTCGTCGAAGTACCTGAGATCTACCTTCGCTTTAGTGTGTCCGTAAGGAATCAGGTGTTTCTCGGGGATCCCGAGCTTTTCCGCTATTTCCCTTATGGGTTTCAGTTCCGCCTTCTGTGCTATCTGAATGTCCGAAAGCATTACCTTTCACTCTCCCTTGTATTTATATTCAGTAGATTGTATAATATGATACGTCTGTTGCAAAATAGAAGGCCATATTTTTTGTGAAACAACCGATACAAACACGGATAATGGTCTTCAAGCAGTATAACAAAACATCGTCTGTCTTTGAAACAGGCCTCAAAAATTTGAAACATCAGTTTTAAAGAACAAAACGCAAACCGGGGAGCTGAATTTTGTGGCTTCGAATAGCGGCCTGGTCCAGTCTGTAGTAAGGGCGCTGGACATCCTGGAACTCCTGCACAAACATCAAGAGCTTAACCTTTCTAGAATATCCTTCCTGCTCGGACTCGACAAGAGCACCGTGCACAGATTGCTCGGTACGCTTCGGCAAAAGGGTTATGTAAAGCAGGATCCCGAAACGCAAATGTATTCGACTACGCTGAAGTTTTTCGAAATGGGACTTTATTCCATAGACAGGAAAGGAATCATCAGGAGAGCACATCCGCATCTGGAAGACCTCGCCCAGAAGGTAAAAGAAACGGTCAATCTCGCCGTGTTGGACGGCATCAACATCGTTTACGTAGACAAGATCGCAAGCACCGAAGTAATCCGGGCGGATCTCGGGACAGGAAGAAGTTGCCCTGCCTACGCCACAAGCCTGGGCAAAGCTATTCTTTCCCATCTCTCGGAAAGCAGGGTTTTGCGACTTCTCGAAAATGTATCTTTCGCTTCCCTGGGGCCCAATACTGTCAAAAATCTGGACGAGTTCATGGCACAGCTGAGCCAGGCGCGCCGCAGGGGATATGCCGTCGATGACGAGGAGCTGATCGAAGGCCTTGCTTGCGTGGGGGCCCCGGTTCTTAACTACGCCGGGGAACCTGTCGCTGCGATCAGCGTGGCCTACCCACGGTACAGGTACGCAAAAGATTCCGCCGAAGAACGATTCATCATCCAAAACGTTATCGATACGGCGGACAGGATCTCGAAAGAACTTGGTTCCTGAAGGCGGGAAGACCCCGCCCGGGGTTCAATAAAAAGGCAACAAAAGCACACAAACATACAGGGAGGGGAAGTATTATGGCAAAAAAGAAAGGACGTCTTGATTTCATCAAGATGAAGAAAGAGGGCCAGCAGGTAGCCTGGGTGACGGCCTATGATTTCCCGACGGCGTCTTTCGCCGAACAGGCCGGAATGGACATGATCCTGGTCGGAGACTCGCTGGGGATGGTGGTTCTCGGATACCAGGGAACGATCCCCGTTACGATGGATGATTGCATCAGGCACTGCCAGGCAGTCAGAAGGGGCGCGCCGAACACGTTCTGCATCGGCGACCTGCCCTTCCTTTCCTACCAGACGTCCGACAGTGATGCCGTCTACAACGCCGGCCGTTTCCTGAAGGAAGCCGACATGGACGCCGTCAAGCTTGAAGGCGGCAAGAGGGTCCTCTCGAAGATCAAGGCCATCGCTGACGCAGGCATCCTCGTCATGGGGCACATCGGTTTGACGCCCCAAAGCTCCGGCGTACTGGGAGGCTTCAAGGCCCAGGGAAGGGACCCGGAGAGCGCGAGAGCGCTTATAGAGGACGCCCTGGCCATTCAGGAAGCGGGCGCATGGGCTCTGCTTCTTGAGGCCGTTCCGCCGGAACTCACCCAGTTCCTTGCCAAGAAACTCGAGATCCCCGTCTACTCCATCGGTGCCGGGGGACCCTGCGACGGACAGCTCCTTATCTGCGGCGACATGCTGGGGCTCTTCCAGGCTTTCACCCCCAAGTTCGTCAAGAAGTATGCCAATGTTGCGGAGATCGAAATCGAGGCTTTCAAGGAATACATCAAGGAAGTCAAGGAAGGCAAATTCCCCACCGACGATCACTGCTACCACATCCTCTCGGAACGCGAGAAAGAATACTACGAGATGCTCAAGGAGTACGAGTAGACGAAAAACCTGCGGAATTTGCCCAGAATTCGCCTTTGGCGATAAATCAGACGGCGCCCGTAAAAGGGCGCCGTCATCTTTTTGAGCTGCCTGTAATTCACAGATTTTCTTTCTTGTACACTACCTCGCCGCTTATGATCGTCGCCATAACCTCGGAACGATAATCCAGGGGGTCTCCGCTCCACAGGACCATATCCGCGTCTTTGCCTTCGTCGATGCTTCCCATCCTGTCCTCCACTCCCAGATGTTCGGCACTATAAAGGGTTATGCATTTCAGGGCATCCTCCCTCGAAAGGCCTGCCCTGAACGCAAGGGCGGCGCATAAGGGAAGATACTGCAGGGGAACTACCGGGTGGTCTGTCGTTATGCAAACGTGCACCCCCCGCAAGAGGAGGGTCTTGGGGGTCTCCCAATTCAGGTTCTTCAGTTCAAGCTTCGGCTTGCTCGTGAGAGTGGGCCCTACCGCCGCCTTGACCCTTTTTTCGGCAAGATATTCCGCAATGAGGTGACCCTCCGTGCAGTGCTCTATGGTACATTCCAGACCGAATTCGTCGACTATCCTCAGGGCAGTGACTATATCGTCGGCCCTGTGGGCGTGTATGCTGAGGCAGATCTCTTTTTTTACGACCTTTTCAAGAGATTCCCACATAAGGTCCCGTTCAAAAAATTCTTTCTTTTCCAGGGCCTGCGCCTTTTTACTGGAGTAATTCATCGCTTTTACGATGGCGTCCCTCAAGCAGGCCGCGTTTGCCATTCGCGTAGACGGCGACTTGCCCTGGCCCGAGTAAATTCTTATGGGGTTTTCGCCAAGAGCGGCTTTCATGGACGACGGGGCCTTTATCACCATTGCGTCAACGATTTCCCCGTGGGTCTTGATGATAGCTCCCTGGCCTCCTATTACATTGGCGCTTCCCGGAAGAGCTTGTACGCAGGTCACACCTCCCTGGACTGCATCCGTAAAGGCACTGTCCCGGGGTGTTATAGAATCTATAATGCGAAGTTGGGACGTTACGGGCGAGGTCATCTCGTTTACATCATTCATATTCTCGGGGGTTCCCTGCTCCGAAGCTCCTATATGGGTGTGCACGTCTATCAGCCCCGGCGTAAGATATTTTCCGGTACCATCAATGACCTCGCACCCTTCGGGTATTTTTATGTCCTTTCCCATGGCTGCAATCTTTCCTTTGTCGAAAAGGACCGTCCCCCGGGCTAAAGTCCCATGGCTTATGGTCTCTACGGTCGCGTTCAAGAGTGCTATCACTTCATATCTCCTCCACAGCCATACAATTGGATGATTTTTACGACAACGTCAACCCCGTTTTTGGTGTTCTACAATATAATCCTGATTGCAAAGTTATTACCCCAATTCTTTCAGGCGTTCGTATTCGATCTCATACCATTTTTCCACGACGCGATGAACCAGTTCACCGCTTATGTTGCCTTCACCTTCAGGGCGCTCTACAGAAAAGGTCCCGTACAGACCATCGATGATACTTTCTATTGTTTCCTTTTCCCCTAGAACGCTTATGTAACCCATATTCCTGAGTATTTCCACGAATTTCTTTCTCGTTTCTCCTTCCAGAGGGTAACACTTGTCGCGATGGTTCGCCGCGAACTCGACACGATGAATTTCAAGAAGCTTGCTCAGTTCATCAATCGGCCAAAAGCTGTTGTCGACGCGGATATCGACGGACCGCTCCGCTTCTCCTAGCATACCGTGGAAGGGTCTTTCAACGATCAAAGCCGAAGACTGCCGCCCACGGCGCTCGCCTCCGGCTTTTTCGGCGGCCGACAAGGCGGACAGAAGGCGCCGAGGCAGGTCGCCTTGAGATGATTCGTATGCCTCGGCCATTTTGTCGAGAACAATCGGCCCCAAAAGGACATTGCCCTGACAGCAATAATTTTCTCCTACTTTGTGTCCGGCCCATTCGATGCAACCTTTGCCGGTATATCCAGACGATCTTCCTTTTCCGTCTACGATACCAATTTGTCTAACGTCAGGTTCAGGGTCATCGCAAACAAGTCTGTGGATGGCATCTTGAGGCTCAATTCCTCTTTCAAGAAGATCCAGTGCCTGACCAATAAAGCAAGAATTGGTTTTAGCCTGTGTTGCAACCGCACCTGTCCCGCACCTTACGCCAGGTACCAGCGAACCGACGGCTAGAAATTTGGATTGAACGGCAACACCCAGTTCACCAGAACCAGGGTCACAAGCGACAATGGAAAAGGTGCTCGCTCGAAAGGCCATTTTCTTTTCCCCTCCCTTACAACAAGAACGCTATAACGGCGGCCATAATTACCCCCATTACACCTTCACCGGCCAACATGCCCGAAAAGAACGCGATTCCATCGTCTTCAGGGGCCGCACCCCTGGAAGAAACAGCTTTCCTTATGATACCCCCTATAAGGACGGTCAACCCGAAGGTGACAGGGGCGAACATTCC
>JAHDOX010000108.1 GCA_018434645.1 Synergistales bacterium
ATTCAAAAGGAAAGCCAATGCGCCCCAGGTAACGGGAAAATCCACGCCTATCCTGTCGAGGGCGAACCACACCAGCACGCCGGTGGAGAGGCTGACCAGGGTTAGCAAGGACAGGTAGCGTCCTATACCTCGGGCGATCGAGTTCATGACGTGCAGCACCGTGCGCGCGTTCTTTTCAGAGAATGAAAGCCGTATCTTCACGCCGAAATAAGGAGACCCAAGCAGGAGAAAAACCAGAAATATGGCCACCAGGATCAGATTAGATACGAAAGTCACGAAAAACCCTGAAAGCGAAAGAACATATCTGCCCACTATGGCTCCGGGGTCAACCTGCCCGAATACGCTGCGGGGGATGTCGAAAGACTGTATATAGGTCTGGAAGAGCTCGTCGAAACGTACCTGGTAGCGCGGGTAAGCCTCTATAAAAATCATGATCCGGCCGTTAAGAAACATGGCCGCTGCAAAGCAAATGCCTATGAAAAGCGCCAGAACAACAGCGGTACTTAACGCCGTTGGAATCCTTCGTTTCGCAAGAAGTCTCACAATGGGAGCAAAAATAAAATAAAGGAGCCACGCAAGAACAAGAGGCAGGATAACGGACTTGGCCGCCTTGAGGACAACCCCGATGGTTACGATGGCGATAATCGCCAAAAAGACGACTATCAATTTCTCCTCTTGCGTCTGTCCGCCGTTTCTTTTCCCGGCTTTTTCTTCGCTCATCATCATCACTCTCTGTAACTGAAATAGCACGTGCAAAAGCTTGCCGGACACAGCAGGAGTCCAACAAGCCGGTGCTATGCACTTTTCGTTCCATTATACAGGGATTTTCCATATCCTACAGAGAAGATCCCGGCTTGACCGAACGCCTGGCCACCATGATGCTTTCCGCTGTATAAAGAGCCAGTGCCGTCCAGACACAGGCGAATGTGATCATCTGGATCCTCGCCAGGGGTTCCTTATACAAAAAAACTCCCAAAAGAAACGAAATCGTCGGGCTTATGTACTGGGTGATTCCTACGGTGACAAGTCGAAGCCGTCTTGCCCCGTAAGCGAAACAGAAAAGGGGGACTGATGTCACGGCACCCGTTGCCACAAGGAAGAAATCCCTTCGCACCGAACCAGAAAGAAAGGCGCCCTCGCCTGCTGAAGCAAGGAACAAAAGATAAGCCAACGCGGGGACGGCCAGCACGAGCGTCTCCGCAAAAAGTCCGGCAACCGCTCCCACTGGAGTCACCTTGCGAATCAACCCGTACAGAGCAAAGGAAATCGCAAGCCCTATAGCCGCCAACGGCAGCTTGCCGAATTCAACCAGCTGTAAAGCCAGGCCCGCCGCGGCTGTGCCGATAGCAACCCACTGAATGGTCCTCAGACGATCCCTGAAGAATATGAAGCCGAAAAAGATCGTCACCAGCGGGTTAATGTAATACCCCAAACTTACCTCCAGCACACGCCCTGCATTTACCGCCCAGATGTATATGAGCCAGTTCAACCCCACGGATATGCCACTCAAGCAAAGAAGTATGGGCACCCGTGGAGTCCGGAAAATTGCCGGTATCTCCCCCAGACGTTTTTGCACCGCGAGGACAACGAAAACGAAAACCAAAGACCATATGATCCGATGACAAAGTATCTCCAACGCAGGGACGTCCTCAAGCTGTTTCCAGAATACGGGCAGAACCCCCCACAAGGAAAACGCCGCGACTGCGGCAAAAATTCCGGCACGTTCCCGGGAAAGCCTTGTCGTATCTTCGCCGGCTATCATCTTGTTCCCCTTTCTTTGCTTTCAATCAATACAGCAATACCTGGACGTGCCACATAAAAGATTGAGGCCGGGCTCTAAATCCGCCCGGCCGAAGGGAACACAATTTGATTTTTTATCTCTTTCGGCCTCAGGAAAGTTTCTTTTCCACTGCCTCCAACGCCCCACCTATATCTGCGCCAAAACCCTGCTTCCTCAGCACGGTGCCGAAAGCCGCGAGGAAGAAAACCACGTTTTCCTTGTTCGAGCCGCTTCCCATTAGACCCACGCGGAGTATCTTGCCCTTGAGTTCGCCCAGGCCGGACCCGATCTCGACGGAATACTGGGACATGAGGTCCTTCCTGACGGCCGCCTCGTCCACCCCTTCCGGGACAACGATCGAAGTAAGGCTCGGCAGCCTGTATTCCTTGTCTACCAGGAGCTTGACCCCCAGGGCCTCAAGACCGTCCCAAAGGGCTTCGGCGTTTCTTCTGTGGCGCCGCCATCTGTTTTCCAGACCCTCTTCGGCGATTATCCTCAAGGCCTCGTTCAAGCCGTAAATCATGTTTATCGGCGCCGTGTGATGGTAGAAACGCTCCTGACCCCAATAGCGCATGATCATCGTCAGGTCGAGGTACCAGCTTTGGACCTTTTGCTGCCTGTTCTTGATGTGCTCCACAGCACGCGGATTGACGGTTACCGGGGCAAGGCCCGGAGGGCAGGCAAGGCATTTCTGGGTACCGCTATATACCATGTCGAGGCCCAGTCGATCCACGGGCACTTCCATGCCACCGAGCGAAGTGACCGCGTCGACCAGTACAAACATCCCGGCGTCGTGTGCTGCCTTCGCTATATCATCAAGAGGCTGAAGCACACCCGTTGAGGTCTCGGCATGGACAATGCCCACCACCTTGGCATCAGGGTTATCCTTGATAGCCCTGGCCACATCTTCAGGGTCTATGGGCTTGCCCATGGGCGCAGAAACGGTAACCACCTCAGCTCCGCAACGTTCCGCCACGTCGACCATCCTGGTCCCGAACACGCCGTGGGTGCATATGATGACTTTGTCTCCTCTTTCGATCATATTGACGCAGGCCGTTTCCATTCCGGCGCTTCCTGTGCCCGACATGGCTACCGTCAATTCATTTTTCGTCTGGAAGACATACCGGAGCAGGTCTCTCGTTTCGTCCATGATTGCGACGAAATCCTTATCCAGGTGCCCAAGCGTCGGCTCCGAAAGCGCTCGCAGTACCCTGCTTTCAACGGGCGTCGGCCCAGGCCCGAGTAAAAGTTTTTCGGGAACGTTTCTAGGGTTTTCCAGTTTCATTACTTGCACCTCCTGCTTTCACCTCTTGCAACCTTTTTTCGCAAGAGCCTTGATGTTTGTTTTTACATAGACAAGTATAAATGAAAGGACCTTCTTTCTCCAATCACCGCACTCTCTCTTCGGGCCTGCCGCCGATCCTTTCGTAGCCCATCCTCCTGCAGAACTCCATGATCTCCTCCAGGCGGCATATCTCACCGTAGTACAAGGCCTCCACTTCCGCAGAGACCCGAAACAGTTTTCGTTCCTGCGGGTCCGAATACAATTCTTCACTGTCCGTCTCGATACAGGGATTCCCTTTGCCGCAGGGTTTCTTTTCGCACCGGTCGCAACGCATCAGAGTCCCTCCGTTCTTTCAAATTATCTTTATCTAACCTTAATAATAGAAAAAGTGCAAATTTTCTTCCGAGTTGCGACCTTGTTTACAGACTTGTACATAAGTACGAAAATCAGTTTGAAAGGAGTGACCGGCATGACAAGGTATGACCTGCTCATTGTGGACGTCCAGAACGATTTCTGCCATCCAGACGGGGCCTTGTTCGTTCCCGGGGCGCCTGAGGATACCCGGAGACTTTGCTGCCTGCTGGACCATCTCGCGGAAACGGAAAGAATCAGGAATTTTCATATTACCCTGGACACCCATTTTGTCTTCGACATTTCCCATCCCGCCTTCTGGCGCGACGAAAAAGGCGACAACGCCGAACCTTTTACGCAAATAGGACAAAATGACCTCGCGTCGGGGAAATGGAGCCCCGCCGACCCATCTGCCAGGGAAAGGGTCTTGAAATACCTCGAAAAACTTGAATCCACAGGTAAATACCGCCACACGATCTGGCCCGAGCACTGTATCCTCGGATCCCGGGGACACTGCATGGACGAGGCTGTCCACAAGCGAGTCACCGCCTGGGAACGCCGTGAAGGCAGGCGCTCCGATTACGTACTCAAGGGCATGAACGCCTGGACGGAACATTATTCGGCCATCAAGGCCGAGGTGGAAGACCCGGAAGACCCTGGCACCCTCGTTAACAAACGACTTCTGGAAGACCTTTTAACGGCGGAATGGGTTCTCATTTCAGGGCAGGCCCTGAGTCACTGCGTAGGTAATACACTGAAAGACATGATGGAAATATTGGAGCCTTCCGAATTGAGCAAGCTTGTGTTGCTGGAAGACGCCACCAGCAGCGTTCCCGGTTTCGAAGAATCGGGGGAACAGATCCTTTATGAAGCCAAAATGGCCGGGGTCCGCATTTGCAGGACCAACGACATCTGAGTGAAAAGGAATAACAGGGGGACTATAAAAGTGAAGCCGGATCCCGAAAGAGTCCGGCTTCACTTTTTTGACGGATTTGAAACGCCGCGCTATTCCCAGGCCGTGGTATCGATCATCTTTTCGCTTTTCGCCACCAGCGTGGTCCCTACAAGGTCGCCGGTGACGTTGATGCAGGTACGGCCCATGTCGAGTATAGCGTCGATTCCCAGGATCATGGCATAGGCCGCTGCGATGGGCGAACCCTCATGCAGGGGAAGACCGACGGTTTCAAGAACCATCAGGAGCATGATGGCACCGGCCCCCGGCACTCCGGCAGTCCCGATGGAGGCCAGAACGGCTGTGAGAATGACAGTAAGCTGCTGCGGCAGTGTCAGCGGCATACCCACGGCGAAACCGATGAAAAGGGCGCAGACTCCCTGGTAGATAGCCGTCCCGTCCATGTTGATGGTGGCACCTATGGGAAGGGTGAAAGAATAGATGTTACGCGGGATGCCCAGATTTTCCTCGGCGTTCCTCATGGTCACAGGCAGTGTACCGCTGCTGCTGCGGGTGACGAAGGCGGTGACCATGGCTTCCCTGGCTCCACGGAGAAACTTGACAAAACTGAGCCTGTTAAGTGTGAGCAAACCTCCGTATACGACTATGACATGAATAATGTACCCCAGGAAACAGGCCAGGGTTACCACACCCAGGGGACCCACCACTTTCGGTCCCTGTTTCGCGAAAACCACTGCTATCAATGCGAATACGCCTATCGGCGCGTACTGAAGCACCCACTTGACGATGATGTACATTACTTCCGCGGCTCCGTCGAAGACGTTGTAGATAATTTCTCCCGCGTTTCTGATGCGTTCGTTGCTGCTGATCTTCAGGTAGCTGACGCCGATGCCGAATATGACGGCAAAGAAAATGGTCGGCAATACCGCCCCTGTTGTGAGGGCTCCAAAGGGGTTGGTGGGTATAATATTAAGAAAAGTGTTCACTACAGATGGCTTTTCAAGTGCCCTGCCTGCCGCCTCGCCGACGGCCCCGAGGTCAAGTCCGAGACCGGGTTTGAAGATATTTCCCATGAGTAGCCCGACCGCTACCGCAAAAGCGGACGTTATCAAATAGTACACCACAATCTTGATGCCCACTTTGCCCAGCTCGGCAGGGCTGATACCTGCGGCGCCTATTACCAGGGTCGTAAGGATTAGAGGCATAACGATCATTTGTAATAAACGCACGAATAGATTTCCGAAAGGTTCGACCCAAAGAATCGATTCTCCGGCTACGAGACCGACTATTCCTCCAAGCACCAGGCCTATCAGAATCCGGATCAGCAGATTCGACTTAAAGTACCAGTCGAACATTCCTTTGCGCTCGTTACTCAAGGCAATTCACCTCCACTCAGAATGTTTGGGCGGTTTCCTGTAAACACTCACCCTTTTTAATTTATATAACACCCTGCCTGGGAAGCAAATTCACCATATGGTCCATTTTAATCTATTTTACCCCAAGTGGGGGGCTTTTGCACCCCCCATTTGGTCCATAAGGCTATTCAGGGTTCAGTCCAGTTCGAGATGCATCGCCTTTTTTATGAACTCTATCTTGGAATTTACTTTCAGCTTCCTGTATATGTTCAGTATGTGCTTTTTCACCGTCGAGGCGGCTATCCCGTGCCGTGCGGCGATCTCCCTGTATGTCAGGCCTTCTATGATGTCTTTCATCACTTCCTTTTCCCTTGTTGTGAGCTTGTAGTCATCACATGAGACGGTTACCCTTTCCCTTTGGAATTCTTCAAGAAGAAACCTCGCTACACTCGGACTTATAGGGGATCCCCCGTCATGAAGGGCCTTTATCTGCGGGACCAGCTCGCCTGGTTTGGTGTTTTTCAAGACATATCC
>JAHDOX010000053.1 GCA_018434645.1 Synergistales bacterium
GCAAAGGGATTCTATCTCTGGAAACGGTTGAAGAAGTCTACTGTTTCCTTGAGGATATTGCCACGGTCGGTGAAATCAGGGCTCTGGCCCAGCGACTGGAAGTAGCACGGCTTTTGAGTGAAGGGTATACCTACCCGCAAATAGCACAGCAGACTGGCGCCAGCACTGCCACAATAAGCCGTGTGAAGAAGTTCCTCGAATACGGGGCGGACGGCTACAAGTTGGTCCTTGAGAGGATCAAGGAACAGGAATAAGGCCTTAACAAAAAACTGCCGGTTTTTCGGGAGATCTTTCCGTCATAAAAAAGGACGGAAGATCTCCCCTTTTTATCAGGATCCGGTTCACGAAATTTTACGCAACATCCCGAGCAACAAGTTCTCTTTTACAGCCATGGCTCCTTCGGGGCACATTTCATGGCAACAAAGGCATTTGACACATTTGCTCCTGTCAATTTCAGGAATACGCTTTATAGTTATCGCTTGTACCGGGCATACTTTTTCGCATACACCGCAGCCAATGCATTTTTTGGGGATAAGTTCCGGATAGAGAAATAACAATCTGTGACAAAAGCCTCTCAACCTGTCGGGGATATTTCCGATCACTGATGTCGCTTTTTTAAAAGACGGGATTCGGAGCTCCTCAAGTTTCGCCCCCCGGACTTCGATTTCCTCCATACCCCCGGGGCCGAGGCCTGACTTTGCGGCCTCGGCCAAAAAAGGCACCGAAAAGGGCTTTTCGTATCCAATCATGAAAGCCGCGACCGCATCCAGGGCCAAGGCATTCCGTGATGCCAAAATCCACCCGGCGAAGCGCGGCATACCTCTGGAGGGTCCGTTACCTTCCATACACCAGACGGCATCCAGAATGTTAAACTCCGGAGGGCGTACAAGGAAAAGATCGATGATCGAACGGTACAGGTGAGCTTTCCCTTTTGCGCTGTGTGCAGCCATCCTCGTATCCCGGTCTGCGGTTCCGAAGACATTTTTTATAGATGCCGTAATCTCGGTCTCTACGTGAGTCTTGAGTTTAGCGATGTTAATTACCGAATCTGCCAAAAGCCATATGGACGACACGCAGACTCTTTCAAGAGCCAGCGGTTTGGGTAACCTTAGCGATTTATAACCGTCACGCGAAAGAAGGGAAACTTCGGCCAAGCCTTCTTTTTTTATCTCCCACATTCCCGTCGCTCGAAAAAGACTTTCTTTTCTGTCCGTGAAAATATACCCGGGATTGTCGGCTACAAGCAAAGAGGAAGCCGGAAATTTTTCTTTTAAAAGACTCGCAGTTTCCCGCACGATTGCCGGGTGGGAGGTAACAGCCTCATCGGGCTCCCTGGGAGAAAGCAGGTTCGGTTTCAGCAATACTTGTTTTCCCACAGGGGGAAGTCCTCCTGTTTTTTCTATCGCGACGCGAAGGGCACGGTTTACATTTTCATATGAGTAGTCGGGACAAGCCGCGCACCCTACAAGGTAATGCTTCAAGACCCTGCCGTCTCCTTTCCCGTCAGGCAAAGATGCCTTATTGGACATCGTGCACACTCCGGTTTGCGGGAGCGGCAAATGTTTTTGCCGTGCAGTATCAGATTCAGGTGGGCTCCCAGATGCCTTTTCGGGGGGATTATCTCTTCCAGACTGGCTTGTATGCTCTCAGCAGAAGCGGAAGGAGGGAACCATCCAATCCTTCTGCTCACCCTGGAAACGTGGGTATCCACCGGGAAAGCCGGCATGTCAAGGTTGAACAAGAGCACACAAGCAGCCGTCTTGGGCCCTACACCGGGCAGGTTTTGCAGGAAATCACGGGCGCGAATGTAATCCCATTCTTTCATTTCATCCAGGTTGAGCTTTCCGAAGACATCCTCAACCGTTTCAAGAATAGTTTTAATCCGACCTGCCTTTATATTCGAAATGCCGGCGCTTTTAATAGCCTCGGCGATTTCTTTTATTTCGGCTTCAAGGACATCCTCCCACGTCGGATAAAGCCGGCGGAGCCTTTCATAGGCCCTGTCCCTGTTCAAGTCGTTGGTGTTCTGGGAAAGCACCGTCCTGATCAAACCGTCCAAAGGCTTTTCCCCTGATGCTACCGACGGTGTGCTTTCCTGTCGCCAGAGACTTTCAATTATATCCAGGCATAACGCCACATGTGCGGGATCGGGATTATCTTCCGATTGGACTTCAGGCTTTGTTTTAGAATGTTTCCTTATGGTTGTTTCAGGTCCGGCCATTTTCTTTTTCACCGCCGTCTTTTTCGTCGGAGTCGCCTTCGTCGGGGTCTTCATCTGGTCTTATCGCTGATTCCCCCATTGCTTCGACTTCTTTTTTGAGCCTGGCCGCCTTTTTCATCCACCCTCGCAGTTTTTTCATGGCCTTTCCGTGAATGGTGCCTTCGGAATAACATCCCTTTTCATCCGGCTCCCCTGCGGGGATCCCTGTGAGTATTTCTATTCCTTCTTCAATTGTTTCCACGGGCCAGATATTGAACTTGCCCTCTTCGACTGCCGTTATCAATTCATGATCGAGCATCAGGTTTTTTACGTTTTGTTTCGGGATAATAACTCCCTGTTTTCCGGTAAGTCCGGAGGTTTTGCAGTATTCAAAAAAACCCTCAATTTTCTCGTTAACACCACCTATAGGCTGTATGTTCCCATGCTGGTCTACGGATCCGGTAACTGCGATCCCCTGTTTTAGAGGAACGTCCGAAAGTGCCGAAAGAAGGCAATAAAGTTCGGTAGAAGAGGCGCTGTCTCCCTCGACGCCGGAATAAGTCTGCTCAAAGGTAATCCGTGCAGTCAGGGAAAGGGGCATATCCTGCGCATACTTTTTCCCGAGGTAACTTCCAAGTATCAAAAGCCCCTTGTTGTGAATAGGGCCGGTCATCTTGACTTCCCGCTCGATGTTGACTATTCCCTCGCTGCCCATGTAGACGTTTGCTGTTATCCTGACGGGATGCCCGAAAACGTGATCGCGCATGTCTACGACTGTCAATCCGTTTATCTGGCCGATTCGTTCTCCTTGGGTCTGGATCCTGATAGTTTTCTCCGAAAAAGCCCTGTGCAAACGTTCTTCCACCAGGTTCACCCTGAAAGCTTTTTCTTTCAAGGCTTTCCTTACGTGCCAAGGTCCTACTGTTTCCTCGCCTTCTGTCCCCGCCCAGGCAGAAGCCTCCACTATCGCTTCCGTGATTTTGTTAAACTGGGTTGACATCCTTTCGGAATGTCCGGCCAAACGGGACGACCATTCTATCAATTCTGCAATTCCTTCAGCAGAGAAATGCCTGTGGCCTTCTTTTGTTACGTAACCGCTTACGAAACACGCCATCTGTTTTTCCGTTTCAGCGGTTCTGGGCATGTCAACGTCGAAATCGGCTTTTATTTTGAAGAGCTTTTGGACCTCGGGATCATAAATGTTGAGCAGGTAGTAGATCCACGGAGTCCCTATAAACACCACTTTCGTTTGAAGTTGTACGGGTTGCGGCCTTAGTGAAGAAACAGGTATCATCCCGAGTTGTTCCCCGAGATTTTCCACAGCCAGTTCCTGGGTTCGAAGAGCACGTTTCAGGGCCTCCCAGGACATGAAGTTCCGTAAAACTTCCTCGGCGTGCAACACAAGATAGCCGCCGTTCGCCCTTTGTATCGCTCCGGTGACTATTTTTCTGAAATCCGTAGTAAGCACACCTTGCCTGCTTTCATATTCGATCTTGCCGCAAAGGTTGTAGTATGTGGGGTTCGTCTCCCAAATCACGGGCGCACCCGCCTCAGGGTCGTTGCTTACGAAGACGTTTACCAAATAGCGGCTGAAATCTACTTCCGGTCCGCTGTCGTCTCTTGCCGCTGCGACAAATATATTGAAGTTTTCGATAATGTCTTCCGTCAGAGCATCGATCCAGTCCCCCAGCTTCCCTTCCGCCTGAAAACGTTCTTTAGTTTCTTCGAGATAAGGACGAATGGCACTTCTGCAGATTTCCGCTTCCAAATCACGAATCTTCTCTCTCAGAGTTTTTTCCTTGTCGCGAATTTTTCTAAGTACTTCGAGTGTTTTTTGTGAAACCTCTTCAGAAGCCTCCTGCAGGGCTTTCTTCTCTTCTTCCGAAAGTGCTTCAAAGTCTTCCTGCTGCATTTCCTTAAGCTTTTTCCCCGAGCCGTTTCCGGAATTTCCCGCATCCTTTTCGTCGCTGTCCATTCCGTTTTTTTGTTGATCCGCTTCGCTTTTTTCCTCTTCTACCAGCGGTATATTTACGAATCCCTGCGGTGTTCGTTTGATGGCAAAACCTTTTTCCGCGGCCCAGGTCCGCAATTCCTCCATCAGAGTATTTACCTGTTCCTGAAACTCCTTGACCAGTTGCGCCTTCGCATCTTCGTACTGGCTGTTTTCAAAGGCCTTGCTCAAGGCGTTTTTCAGTTCTTCAACAAGGCCATCCAGATGGGAAGCAAGTTTTTCCCCCTGGCCCGCTGGTATGTTTATAGCCAGAGGCTCATCCGGGTTTTTAAAGTTATATACGTATATAACGTCATCGGGCGTCTTTTCGGACCTGGCCCTGTCGCGTATTCTTTCCAGCGAATAGGTGGTTCGACCACTTCCATGATCTCCCACTACAAAGATATTGTATCCCTTATTTTGTACCTCCAGCCCGAAAGAAATCGACTTCACTGCTCGTTCTTGCCCAATAAGGGCATCAAGGCATTCAACGTCCCGGGTCGTTTCCAGCCCAAGGGAA
>JAHDOX010000024.1 GCA_018434645.1 Synergistales bacterium
AGCGGTCATGCAGTCCGTTTTGGGAAATCCCTTAGGTTCTCCTTATACTCTCGGTATTTCGCAGGCCGCGGCCTTCGGTGCTGCCTTTTCCGTCATGGTCATGGGGTCTGGAGTCATGCTCAGCTCCACCGCTGATGCGATCAACGTGGCGCAGCCGGGGATAACGGCAACGATAGCCTTTGTTGCCAGCATCGTTGCCACCGGGGTGATCATTTTGGTAGCGCATCTCAAAAGAGGTGCCCCGGAAGTGATGGTCCTCGCCGGAGTGGCACTGGGATCCCTTTTTACGGCCGGGACAATGTTCCTCCAGTATTTCGCCGATGACGTACAGTTGGCCGCCATGGTTTTCTGGACTTTTGGAGACGTGGCGAGAGCGGACTGGAGAGAATTGGGCGTCATGACAACAGTAACCGGCGTTGCCGCCCTCTTTTTCATGTTCAATGCCTGGAACTACAACGCCGTGGATGCAGGTGACGAAACGGCTCTAAGCCTGGGGGTCCATGTCCGCCGGGTAAGATTTTCGGGAATGTTCATGGCGTCACTCCTGACGTCGGTCATCATCTCCTTCGTGGGTATCATAGGCTTCGTGGGACTGGTTTGCCCTCACATGGTCAGGCGGGTCATAGGCGACGATAACCGTTTCCTTATTCCTGGTTCGTGCATTATGGGTGGAATTCTCCTTCTGGCTGCGGACACAACCGCAAGAATTGCCATGGCCCCGAGGGTGCTTCCTGTGGCCGTTCTGACATCCTTCGTGGGGGCTCCGGTGTTCCTTTACCTTATCATTAAGGGGAACAGGAAATGATTCTTTCCGTGAATAACGTCCGATTCAGCTACAAGAGCAGACCGGTTCTGAACAGCGTGAGTTTTTCACTCAAAAAGAACGAACTTTTGGCTATCCTTGGGCCAAACGGTGTCGGCAAGACAACGCTTCTCAAATGTATCAACGCCGTATTAAGGCCCCAGGGAGGGAGCGTCCTCGTAGGGGACAGGGACCTTTTATCCCTGTCGAGAATGGAGATTGCAAAAGACATTGCCTACGTGGCCCAAAGGACTGAAACAGGCCGTTTAACGGTATTTGATGCCATACTTCTTGGACGCAGACCCCACATTCGCTGGAAGGTGGGCAGGGAGGACCTGAAGAAAGTTGATGCCATCATCAGGACCTTTGGGCTGGAAGACCTGTCGCTTCGGTTTCTCGATGAAATGAGTGGAGGAGAGCTGCAGAAAGTCAGTATCGCCCGCGCCCTGGTCCAGGAACCCGAGGTCCTTCTTCTGGACGAACCCACGAGCAGCCTGGACCTGAAAAACCAGCAGGAAATCCTCGAGACGATTAGTCATATCGTAACAGGCCACGGCATGGCCGCAGTCATGACAATGCATGACCTCAATTCGGCCCTCAGGTTCGCCGACAAGGTACTCTTCATGAGGAAGGGGGAAATCTATTCGGCGTCGGGAAGATCGGAGGTTACCCCCGAGGTCGTCGAAGCAGTTTACGGGCTGCCCGTGACCATTGAAAAGGTTCGCGGGCACCCCGTTGTCATGCCGCTTTGAGGAGTGTCTAGAGACTGTAGTCTCCAGAGGCTTCTGGCTGGTAAAGGATTTCCTTGACTTTCAACCTTCTTTTTCCCGCCGGGACGTCCCACTCGATCACGTCGCCTACCCTGTAGCCCAGCAGGGCCGTCCCTACGGGCGCGAGGACGGAAATTTTCCCGGACAAACTGTCGGCATCCTCTGGAAAGACGAGGGTGTACACCAGCTCCTTCATAGATTCCAGGTCTATCAGTGATACCTTCGAGTTCATTGTAATCGCGTCTTTTGGAATGTCCTCGGAAGGCACCACCACCGCCTTTTCGACTTCCTTCCGCAACTGTTCGAGGTAAGAGTTTTTACGTTCCCCCGTTTTACTGGACGCCTGAAGCAGTTTCTTCAGGCGTTTGAGATCAAAATCTGTGATATATATTTTTTGTTCACTCATAAAACGATCCATGCTCCTTTTTAAAAGTAATGTCTCGGCTATGAGCCTTCCGGAAGGTATTACAGACTTCAGATGTTTTTGCGGGAAACAACATGAACATATCATTACATGGTCCGCCGGAAAAATCAAGACCTCATTCATTTACGCAAAGCCATATCCTGCGGCATACCGATATGGTTATCGCTTCAGGAAACGAGAAAGATCCTCTGAGACAACTACTCAACGGAGAGAGATCAGGCACGCTGGACGCGGCAGGGAATCCCTGGGCACGAACTCGGTGCTGGTGGAACTCCTCGCCCGGTCTGCCGATGGAGCGGGTGTCCCTGAAGGAAGTATACAGATGGTAGCTTCACCGAGCCGGTATGCCACCACGCGCCTTGTGTCTCTGGAAGATCTGGACGTGCTCATTCCCCGTGGGGGCAAATCTCTCAAGGCCGCTGTGCGCGCCAATGCCACCGTTTCGGTGCCGATATGGGCATCAGTACGCAGAAGCTTCATGCTCGCGGACCTCTCGGGGTTAAGCAGCTGACATCCACAAAATTCATCATCTACGGCAACGGGCAGGCCCGCGTATCTTGATGGAGTTTTCCAGCGCAGGTTTTTTGTTTCAACGCCGGAAGAAACCGATGCGTGTTATCCTTTTAAAAAGTCTCTTTTGGGAAAGGGGTGTAATCCGATGTTAAAACCCAAGGCGCTGACCCCGGGCGATATCGTTGCCATCGTGTCTCCTTCCAGCCCTTCTTCGCCTGAATCCATAGACAGGGCAGTTGCTGCTGTGGAAGATCTCGGATTCCGGGTAAAGCTCGCTCCGGGGTGCCTCGAGTCACTGGGGTACCTGGCAGGTCCCGACGATGTCAGAGCGCGGGATATCAACGTCATGTTCGCCGACCCAGCTGTAAAGGGGATTTTTTGTATGCGGGGAGGTGATGGAGCGACCCGGATAGTTGACAAGATCGACGTCGGTGTGGTTTCGAAGAACCCGAAAGTGTTTTTAGGTTACAGCGATATAACCGTCCTGCACTCTGTTTTTAACCAAAAGGCAGGACTTTGCACTTTTCACGGGCCAATGCCAGCCAGCGATTTCACGAAGAAGACCTTTCAAGGCTATAATAAAGAATACCTACTGAAAGCGATTTGCGAAACAGTTCCGCTGGGCGAAATACGACCTCACGAATCGGATCAGCCCATGGAAACGCTGGTTTCCGGCACCGTGGAAGGAAGGCTTGCCGGGGGCAATCTGGCCCTTGTCTGTTCTCTGCTCGGAACTCCCTGGGAGATTGACGCGAGAGGGAAAATCCTTATCCTAGAGGATACCGATGAACCACCTTACAGGATAGACAGGATGCTGACCCAGCTCCGCCTCGCGGGGAAACTGAAAGAGGCCTCGGGGATTGTGCTGGGCCAGTTTACGAATCTTCGTCCCAAAAACCCGAAACGGACTTTTACGCTGGAGGAGATATTTGAAGCCGTAGTAGCACCAGTGGGGACTCCGACGTTGTTCAACGGCTGTTTCGGCCACGGAGACTACAAGGCTACCCTTCCCCTGGGAGCCATGGCAAGGATTGACGGAAAGTCCTCCAGCCTGACGGTACTGGAGTCCGGCGTTTGCTGAAACCAGGGCAAAGTCGCAGTTTGTGAGTTTTTTAATACCAAAGAAAAGATCGGAGGGGCAGAAATGGTTTACGAAAAAGTAGTCCTGGAGAAAAGAAAAGACCGGGTGACTTATATCACGCTCAACCGCCCTGAGAAGAGGAACGCTTTTGACACGGTTCTGGCGGAAGAGCTCTACCGTGCCCTTTTGGAGGCAGACGAAAATGAAGATACTCGTGTAGTGATACTCAAGGGAGAAGGTCGTTGCTTTTCAGCAGGGATAGACCTCGGGGAACTTGGGAACAAGTCAGCGATGGAGTACCGACAATGGGTGGAATCCATGGAGCGTCCCCTTCTACATGTTTCCCGAATGAAAAAACCGGTTATTGCACAGGTTCATGGTGTAGCGGCGGCTAACGGACTTGGCCTAGTGGCCTCGGCGGATCTTGCAATAGCCTCAGAGGATGCCCGCATGGGACTTACGGCTATCAACGTGGGGATGAACTGTGTGGGGCCTGTTCTTCCGGTTCTCCGTAGCGTGGGCAGGAAAAAAGCTTTGGAGCTTCTTTTGTCAGGCAGGCTGTTCGGAGCGCAGGAGGCCCTGGCTATGGGGCTTGTCAATTCCGTCGTCCCGGAAGAGAAACTGGAAGAGACTACCCTGCAGTGGGCACTGGACCTTGCATCAAAGGGGCCGCTTGCGCTGGAAATGGCCAAGCAGGCCTTTTATATGGCAGAAGATATGCCTTACGAAAAGCAGTTCGCCTACATGAATGAGGTTTTTGCCAGACTTTGCACTACAGAGGACGCGAAAGAAGGCGTAAACGCCTTTTTCGAAAAACGGGATCCGCAGTGGAAAGGTTGTTAAGTACATTAATGCGTTAAAAAGACCGGGTTTTTGTATCAGCTGACAGCAGCGGGGGTTCTTGCCTCGGGAATTTCGAAATCGCAAACCAGGGGCAAATGGTCCGACAGGGGAACGTTGGGTACCTCGAAGTTTTTGACCTTTACGTCCATGCTGGCCAAAAGATAGTCGAGCCTGCGCTTTGGACTGCGGGATGGATATGTCGGTCGGCCTGCCGCATCGCTGTCGCGGAGCGAAGTGTTTTCTAAAAGCGGGGCCAGTTCCTTTTTCCCGCCAAAGGTGTTGAAGTCCCCGCCTATAAAAAGGGGCCCTTTTATGGTTGCGGCATGTTGGGCAAGTTCACGAATCTGCTGAATGCGAGCGGCACTTCCGATTGACAGGTGCGCCAGAAGTATGGTGAACCCGTCAAAACGGACCTCCAGGAAAGTGCGTTTCATTCCCCTGGAGAAAGAGTGCTCCCGCGTGCCTTTAAGCGGTATGCGGCTGATAATGGCATTCCCCTGAGACCATAATAGGGGAAGTCCCCGGAGCAGGGAGTGTTTGTGATATTTGCACGCAAAAGCATGCTCCCATCCGTTTCTGCTGGCCAGAGTTGCCGCCTGGCAGCGGCCTAGGTTCCTGTATGAGCCGTTGTCAACTTCCACGAGGCAGAGTATGTCCGCATCCAGCCTGTCGAGGAAAGTCCATATACGTTCGCTCGAATTCATGGTGGGGCGAAAGTAACCTGAAAAAGGAACGGGAAGATGAAAATCAAAACCGGTGCCTGTACCGTACCTGATATTGTAGACTGCAATTCTCATAAGTGACTTTTCAGCTCCAGTGTTTTAGGTGACCTGCCAAAAGATCGACTCTGGCAGTCAAAAACCAGCAATGATTATAACTTAAATTCATTATACTGTGCGGGCCGACGTGCGATCGCAGGTTGCGAGCCTTGATGAGATAACGGGAGACTGGTCCTGCGATCGGACGCAGTCGGTTGTGTTTGAAGTTTTTTGCATTTTTCTTTTGCGTGTTCTGTAGAAGTGTAGAAAAGTTTTTCATCGGCCAGCAGGCCTTATTACTTTGAACAGCAGTATGAAGCTTGTCCTGCGGGCCGACGTGCGATCGCAGGTTGCGAGCCTTGATGAGATAACGGGAGACTGGTCCTGCGATCGGACGCAGTCGGTTGTGTTTGAAGTTTTTTGCATTTTTCTTTTGC
>JAHDOX010000086.1 GCA_018434645.1 Synergistales bacterium
GATCGAAAGGTCGAAACCGGTTGACCCAGCTTTCCGGGTTCAATCCGCATTCCTCGAAGGCCTTTTCCCATAAGATGATGTCGAAACATTCGGACCAGCCGTCAAAACGTGCACCTTTTTTCCAGGCGCTTTCGATGGCCCCTGAAACACGCCTGTCGCCCAAAGCCAGGGCTGCTTCCAGGAAAGACTGATTCGGCTCGTGATAATTCAGCTGTATTCCACTGCCCCTTGCTTCTTTCTTGAGGGCCGAGCCCTTTCGGTGGAGGTCTTCCCGCTTGTCCTGCGGCTCCCACTGGAAGGGGGTGTGAGGCTTGGGTACGAATCCTGCGACAGAAAGGGAGACCTTTGCCTTCTTTCCCTCTTTTTTCGCGATTTTTTTCGCCAGGCGTGCCGTTTCAAGGATTCCTTCAAGGTCCTTTTCTTGTTCCGTAGGCAGGCCCATCATGAAGTAAAGCTTTATCCTGTCCCAACCCTGGTGGAAGACCTCTTCGAAGGTCCTTTCGATATCTTCATCGGTAACTCCCTTGTTTATAACATTCCGCAACCTTTGCGTCCCGGCCTCAGGGGCGAAAGTCAGCCCGCCGCGTCCCATCGACCTGAGCCGCTTCGCGAGGCCGACGGAAAAGCCGTCCATCCTAAGGCTCGGGAGGCTGAGATTGACTCTGTGCCTTTCGAGGAACGGCCCAAGGCGGTCTATTACCTCCTCAAGCCCTGAGTAATCGCATGACGCAAGTGATATCAGCCCGAGTTCTTCCCAACCCGTGTTTTTTATGATTTTTTCGGCCGCTGCCGCAATCGTCCCAGGAGATCGTTCTCTCAAGGGTCTGTAGGTCATACCCGCCTGGCAGAACCTGCAGCCGCGGGTGCACCCCCTGAATATTTCCACCGCCGCGCGATCATGTACAATACCAGAAGCCGGGACGACCATTGATTCGGGCACATGGGCAGAGTCGAGGTCAAGGACGGTCCGTTTGCGGTAACATCGGTTGGAAAGTGATTTGTCTTTTCCAATGGAAGGAACGTAGAACCCCTCCCGTTTGGAGAGTTCTTCCAAAACCTTTTCCCTGGAGTTTTTGAAGGATTCCGCGACTTCGAGTAGTTCCGGGAGGAGGATCTCGCCATCGCCAAGACAGAAAACATCTATAAAGGGGGCCAGTGGTTCGGGAGCCAGTGCGCCGGGACCACCCGCAGCTATCAAAGGCATGTCTTTACCACGATCTGGGCTTCGCAGGGGTATGCCGCCCAAATCCAGCATGGTGAGGATGTTGGTGGAGGTCAACTCGTACTGCAATGTGAAACCAACGACGTCGAAATCCTTCAAGGGCCTGCCCGAGTCGACGCCGCACAAATACTTTCCGGCATTTCTCAACTCTGCTTCCATGTCCGGCCAGGGGCAGTAACTTCTGTCAATTCCGATTTTGGGACTTTGTCCGGCGATGGAATAGAGGATCTGAAACCCCAGGTAGCTCATCCCCACCTCATACGCGTCGGGGAAGGCCAGACACAGGGCAATCTTCTTTTGTTCGTATGTTTGGCGAACAAGTTTGTAATCGCAGCCTATATATCGAAAAGGTTTCTTGACCCTGCCGAGAAGCGGCCGCATAGGGTCCATGCGTTCAGTAAACTCCATAAATCAACCTCCTGTGGTTTTTCCTAGCTGTATTGCCTGCGGGTAGAAACAAAGATACTTTGCAGGATCCCAAGGGCCACTGCGAGGGACAAAAGGGCGCTGCCCCCGTAGGAAACAAAAGGAAGCGGCAAGCCTGTAACCGGAGCCAATCCCATGCTCATCGCTATACATTCGACGGTCTGAAACCAGAACCAGCCGGAAATCCCTGCGACAAAGATCCTGGCACGGGTATCCTTGGTCCTTACCCCGATCCCTATAATTCTCCACAACAAAACAGTGAAAAGGCCTATTACGATCACGGCCCCCAAAAACCCGAATTCTTCGGCGAAGACGCTGAAAACAAAGTCCGTGTGCGGTTCAGGCAGAAAATGCAACTTGCTCTGGGTTCCCTTTAGAAATCCCTTTCCGAAAAGGCCGCCCGCTCCGACGGCTATCCTGGACTGTATGACGTTGTACCCGGCACCCAGAGGATCGAGATAGGGATTTACGAAAACGAGAAGCCGAAGTTTCTGGTATTCCTTAAGAAGCATCCACCCCATAGGGAGTGCCGCAAATCCTGCAAGAAAGGTCCCCAGAAGATATTTTTTGGGCGTTCCGGCGGCAAAAAGGGCTGCAATCGTTATTACCCCGTAAACAGCAGCCGTTCCCAGGTCCGGTTGAAAAAGGACAAGAGCCCCGCTCGCACCTGCCAGGGCAAGGCTCCCCAGAAACCTCCCCACCTTGACAGGAGGATAGCGAAAAAGCCACGAAGACAGAAACAGCGCCAGTGCAAATTTCCCGGCTTCGGAAGGCTGAAGGCTTACCGCCCCTATATTGAGGAACCGACCGACATTGATCCAGCTTTGCGCGCCTCGCGAGACAGTCCCCAGGACAAAGACAAGAAGAAGCACGGCCAAAACTGCGACATACAAAGGGACAGACCATCTGAAAAAACGTTCGTGACCGATACAGAAAGCGACGATAAACGCGAAACACGACACCACACCCCACAGCGCCTGACGATAGACCAGCGTTGCCAGGACTCCGCCCTTTCCGGAGGTCGCACTATAGATCACAAGCAAGCCTGTGAAAAAAAGGATCACAGCCGACAGCACCAGGACAGGATCGATGTTTTTGAGCCGCGCCAGATCCCTGGAGAGGGAATCTTTAACGCCCTTCATCTTTTACGGTTTTGGCTCCTTTTCTTTTTGCCCTCCGCATGAATTTTTTCTTCTTTTCCCGGAGTCCCTTCCAGGCGACGTTTTACCCTGAGGACCGGAATGTTGGCCACCAACGCTACAGAGCTTTTGTCCTTTTCGAGCTCCAGTTCTATGCCCTCTTCCGAAATATCCATGTAATTGCTTATCACCGATATGATGTCACGGCGCAGACACTCCATCATGCCCGCGGAAATATCCGCCCGGTCGTGAATCAGAACCACCTGCAGCCGTTCCTTGGCGTTTTGTTTCGAATTCCCTACCTTGAAAAAGCGTGAGAGAAAGCCCATTGTCATGCTCCCTTCCGACACCTAAAGCCTGAGCATCCTCATGAGGCCCGCGAGAAAACCTCGTCCTTGCTCCCCCTGCGGTAGAGAAAGAGGAACGTCCTTGCCCAGAAGCCTGTCCGTAATGTCCTTGAAGGCCTTCGCAGCAGGCGACTGCAAGCCCAACGAAAGAGGTTCACCCTTGTTGCTCGAAATGACGACCGAATCGTCTTCAGGCACTACGCCGATTATCTTGACGGCCAAGACCTCGCTGACGTCGTTGACGTCAAGCATATTCCCCTTGTCCACCATCTTTTGTCTGAACCTGTTTACGATGAGGTTGATGCTGTTTTTGCCGTCGGCCTCGAGCAATCCGATGATCCTGTCGGCATCACGGACGGAGGAAACCTCCGGCGTTGCTACGACCAGCGCTTCGTCGGCGCACAGGGCAGCGTTGCGAAATCCCGATTCGATACCGGCGGGGCTGTCTATAAGGACAAAATCGAAGGAACCCCTGAGGGAGTTGCACAAATAGCGCATCTGGTCAGGTGTTACCGCGTCTTTTGTCCTGGTCTGCGCCGCCGGCAAAAGATACAGGTTATCGACGCGCTTGTCCCGCACGAGGGCCTGCTGCAGCCTGCACGCGTTTTCCACCACATCGACGAGATTGTAGACTATGCGGTTTTCAAGCCCCATCACCACATCGAGGTTTCTAAGGCCTATATCGGCGTCTACCGCTACAACGGAATACCCCTGCTTCGCCAGACAGGCTGAAAGGTTCGCCGTGACTGTGGTTTTGCCGACTCCCCCCTTGCCCGACGTTACTACGATTATCCTGGTATCCAAGTAAGATCCCTCCGTCCAAAAATCTTGTCAGCCTGCTTCCTTAAAAGGCCAGTTCGTCTACAACTATCTGATCGCCTTTGACGACCATCCGTACCGTTTTGCCCCACCAGGGTGCCTTGCTGTCGTGATAACAGATCTTTTCGCCGATTCTCACCTGGTTGGTTGTAAAATGGCCTGCTACCACTAACACGGATTCATCCCCGGAACAACCGGCGTGCGCGAGTCCGCAAAGGCGCCCAAGAATACATATCGACCCCGTACCGTAGACTTCGGCTCCCTCGTTTACGTTTCCGATGATAATGATATCACCGTCATGCTCTACTTTTTGCCCTGATCTGAGCGACCTCTGCAGTATCAACGCCGGTGAGGGCGGATTTTTTATGAAGCCGGCAAGACCTTTCTTTTCCAGCGGGTCACGCTCGAAGGTCCTCAGCCCCATCCTTTTAAGCATTTCCTGGGATTTTCCGTCGAAGGTGCGCCATTCTCTCACCGTAAGCCTTCTCGGAAGGAGCGTTTTTTCCATAATTTCCAATACCACGCCACCGGGAATGGGACGGCCCTGAAAATCCAGGATGATCGTTGCGCCATCTACAATCTTTCCCGCATCATCCAGCGTCCTGTCTATAAGGGGGACAAGCTCTCCGTCCGGCGGGCCTTCGGGAACGACAAGACGCAAACAGCCCCGTTCTCCCTTCAGTGTGGCCTGGAACTCATCTGTCATTAAAATCACCTTTCGCCCTCATGCTGATTTCACTCAGCGACGACACAGATAGGCAAGCAACCTGCCTACGACAGGAGCGGCGACACTGCTGCCTTTACCTCCGCCCTCGACAATAGCTATGGCTACCTACCTCGGATTTTCTGCGGGAGCGTACCCGACAAACCATGCGTGGTCGTCGCCGTGCGGGTTCTGGGCAGTACCTGTTTTGCCCGAAAGTTCAACGCCAAACCCTCCGGCGGGCCTTCCCGTTCCACTACGAACCACTTCGCGTAACCCTTTTCTCAAAATCCCGAGTTTTTTTTCCGACAGGTCAAGGCTTCGGGTTTTTAAGGGTCTCTCCGCAAACAGTCTGGGCCTTACCAGTGTACCTCCATTGGCGATCGCTGCATACAAGACGGCCACCTGTACCGGTGTTACAAGTAAATACCCTTGCCCGATAGAATAGTTGACTGTATCGCCTGGATACCAGTTTTCGCGTATGTTTGCCCTTTTCCATTCTTTTCCTGCGATTACACCTGGAGCCTCGCCTGGCAGGTCGATGTCGGTTCTTTCACCGATTCCAAACTGGCTGCTCCAATAGACCAAAGCGTCGATCCCGGTTTTTAATCCGGCCTGGAAGAAATATACACCACAGGATTCTTTCAGGGAATCAATGATATCCACCCTGCCATGCCCGGTCCTTTTCCAGCACCTGAACACTCTGTCGCCGAGGCGAAAGGCTCCGGTGCAGTTGTACGTGGTTCTCTCGGTGATCGCTCCCTCCGCCAGGGCAGCGTAAAGAGTCACAACCTTGAAGGGCGAACCGGGAGGA
>JAHDOX010000089.1 GCA_018434645.1 Synergistales bacterium
CTAAGGCATCCCTGGCTCATTTACATAAATCAACCGGAAGGTGTATCGCTGATTGCGGCGGTACGCCTTTTCCTATGTGCCAGGATTTACCCGGCATTTTCTCTCATCGGGTTGCAGGGAGAATCGAGTCCCAAAATTATGACAAATGATCACTCCGTTGATAGCGAGAATGCTCTTCGCATTCAGATTTGGACAGCCCTTATCGCCTTGCTGGTTATCAAGTGGCTCCACTATCTCTCGAAGGCGGGGTGGTCCTTCTCGAATATGGCCGTCATGCTCCGTCTGAATCTCTTTACCTACAGGGATCTGCGGGGTTGGCTCGACGAACCCTATGCGACGCCGCCCCTGATACCTGAGCCTGAACAGTTACGACTGGACCTGAGGTAATTTGGACAGCCTGTTTAATTTCAAGGTTCAAAAGAAAAGGGAGACCAGGTTTCGAACTTGTCCAACTTGGCCTCCGAAAACGTTGCAGTTACTGGGGCAGGTTTTCTGTTTCAGTTTATTTTGGACAGCTGTGACGACGAATATATTTCTTGATCGGCGTACTGCATGTCTTAAGCCGTCAGATTCAGACTGTCCCCCTTTCGTTCAGTATTTTCCACAGCACGGGCGAATCGATATTGCCGCCGGAGATAACGACGCCCGTTTTCCGTCCCCGGGGTTTCATCTTTCCGGAAAGGAGGGCGGCAACACCGACTGCCCCGGCACCTTCGACGATCAGATGATGCTCCTGATGCAGGAAGACAATGGCCTTTTCGATATCCTCCTCCGTGATCTCGCAGATACCGCTTACTCTCTTTTTCGCGAGAGAAAGCACTTCCTGGGTAATCCCGCCCGAAAGGCCATCGGCAACGGTCTTGCCATATTCCACCTGCTTGACAATACCGTCCTCCCACGAGACGACCCACGGATTCGACGTTTCCGACTGGACTCCGTAGATCTCTGCATCGGGATTCAGGGCTTTCGTCGCAATGGCCACGCCGTTCAAAAGTCCTCCACCCCCTGCTGGAACAAGCATCAGATCCAGGTCCGGTTCATCGAGAAACATTTCAAAAGCAAGGGTCCCCTGTCCTGCTATGACAAAGGGATCTTCGAAGGAGGAAACGTAGGTTTTCCCTTTTTCTTCGGCATACAGGTGCGCAGCCTTTTCGGCCGCATCATAGTTTCCATCCACGACATGAAGCTGGACGTAACTGCCACCACGCCGTGTGATCGCCTCTTTCTTGGTCTCGGGGCAATCGTGGGGAACAAAGATTTCCGCCATGACACCAAGTTCTCTCGCGGCGACGGCAACTCCCTGTGCATGGTTTCCGCTGGAGCAGGTGGCCACTCCCCTGTTCCGTTCTTCGTCATTCAGGGAATTCATTTTATACAGGGCGCCGCGAACCTTGAAGGCGCCGCACATCTGCTGGTTTTCCAGCTTCAGGTAAACTGACCCTCCGGCCATTTCGCTCAGCTTGTCCGAGTACTCAAGTGGTGTGTGCCGTACCTTGTTCCGGAGAAACCGGTATGCCTGGACGACATCTTTAATCGTAGGATTCAGAGCTTGTCCTTCCATTTCACACCTCCGTATGTGTTCCCGGAAACGATGAAAAAATCGCTCCCGGGTCTTGGGACCAGTTCCTGTGAACCTAGAACAGGTTCAGGATATTCCCCTCATTGTCCACGTCGATGACTTCCGCCGCCGGTTTTTTCGGCAAACCGGGCATGGTCATGATGGAGCCGCAGATGGGGACGATGAAGCCCGCACCAGCCGACAGCCTCACCTCGCGAACGGTGATCCGGAATCCCCTCGGGCGGCCCTTCTTCGACGGGTCGTCTGTGAGCGACATCTGCGTCTTGGCCATGCAGACGGGAAGCTTTCCATAGCCTTTTTCCTCAAGCTCCGCGATGGTCTTCGCCGCCGCGTCGGTGTAGTCCACCCCGTCGGCGCCGCCCTTGATGCCGAAGCAGGGACCCAATGACGGCTCCCTCAGGCAGAGCATGGCCTTTTTCCCTTTTTTGACCAGCGCCTGGGTCAGGCCGATGGTTGTCGTCGTCTTTCCCTCTCCCGCCGGCGTCGGCGTGGTGGCGGTCACCAGCACCAGCTTCCCGTCGGGGCGCTTCGAAAGCTGGTCGAAGTACTTGAGGTCCACTTTCGCCTTGGTGTGGCCGTAGGGGATAAGGTATTCCCCGGGAATGTCAAGCTTCTCCGCAATCTCACCGATGGGCTCCATCTTCGCTCTCTGCGCTATCTCAATGTCCGACAGCATAATAAAACCTCCCCTTCCTGATTTTTCGAAAGAAACATTCTCATTCTCAAATTCTTTGGAGCAAACACCGTAATTTCTCGCGATTTCAAATAACCACATGTCGAAAAATCTCGTAAGGGATCTATATTTTCACCTCTGACATCTGGAGGCCCGCTTCAGAAAAGAGCCGTGGGATATCTTCGGGCTTTCGATTCTCCCTGATGAAAACCCCGAGATTCTCACCGGAATGACGTGTTTTGCGGAAAGGGGTATATTGCACCGGCGAGCCTTTGACAAAGTCAAAACGCATCCACTTCCCTTCTTCCTCGAAAAACCCCTTTGCTCTCAACACATCCCTCGGCATGTTTCCCAGGAATTTACGAAAAGCTTCAGGAGACCCTTTCCAGGTAATGCACTGGGCAAGGAGGGCATCCGGTGGCTCGAGGTGCGCGTCGGGATCCTGCAAGGTCCTCTCGATGTAGTTTTCAAAATCATCCATGGAAGGAATTTCCCCCGGTTTCTCGAGATCTTCAGGGGCCTGCCGCGACTTCAGCAAATCCCACGGGATACGTCCAAAGGACGTTTCGTAAATTTGGGCGTTCATGTTGAGGGTGGCAATTTCAGAACGAAGTTCCTGCATCGCTCGCTCGACCACAAGATCCCGCTTGTTGATAACAATCACAGTTGCTGTCTGGATCTGCCTGGCAACGGCATTGAAGTGGTCCGCCCATTCGGTGAAATGTTCCGCGTCAACTACGCAAATGTTGTCAGCCAGTTCGAAAAAACCTTTAAGGGGGCCCAGCGTAAGATCGCGTTCGATGTCCCTCGTATCGGCTATGCCACTGGCTTCTATCAGGAGAACAGAAGGCTTCCACTCACGAGCAATCGTGTGCAGCCCTCTCATAAAATCGCCTTTGGCACAGGCACAGAAGATAGATCCCTGGTTGATCTCGAGTATCTCCAGACCTTCCTGGCGGATGATCTCCCCGTCCACGCCCGTCTGGCCGAACTCGTTCATCAGGACGGCAAGGGTTTCATCTTCCGGACGGGTTTCCAGAAGGTGGAGCAACGTGGTTGTTTTGCCGCTGCCCAAAAAGCCGGAAATCAAAAAGACCCTACATTTTTTTGGTATGGCCATTCCTCTGCCCTCCTTCTGGCGGAACGGTTGCGCGAATTTCGTTGATTCCTTCCGTTCAAAAAAGCATGGCTTTCATGAAACGCTTCTGAAAATCTTCCAATGTCGACAACTCAATGTAATGCATCTTCCGGGCCACTGAATGTGCCTTCTCCCAAAACGGAGCCGAGGCAAGGGCTGCAACGGCGCCGCGTCCGGCAGCATTGCGTACCCCGCGGATCTTTTCGAGGGGCACGGGGGGCAGCAGACCAACCCTGACCGCACTTTCCTGATCGATATAGTTGCCGAAGGCTCCTGCAAGTAGCACTTCATCAATTCCGTCCACGGTCAGCCCGGCCTTTTCGAGCAACACTTCAATCCCGACCTTGACGGCCCCCAGCGCCAGTTGGACTTCACGAATATCCTTCTGTGTGATGTAAACGGGCTTTTCTCCTTCGGCCAGGAGGATGCGGAGAATTCCATCATGACCTCGATCCATTCGTTCCCGAATCCAGGGGTCGTCACATTCTTCTGGATAGACCATCCTCCCTTTCCGGTCGACGATGCCGTCCTCAAGGAGCACGGCGACAGCGTCTACCAGCCCGGAACCACAAATCCCTCTGGCTGGTGCATCTTCAATAGTCTCTACGACCAGACGGTCCTCGTCGCGGTAGACTTTTTCGATCGCGCCCGGAGCGGCTCTCATTCCGCTTCCAATACGCGCCCCTTCGAAGGCCGGCCCGGCGGCGGTGGCGCAACAATATATCGCTTCACTGGAACCCAATACGATTTCATTGTTTGTCCCCGTATCCACAAAAAGACGGACAGCCGGAGAATCGGCAATCCCGGTTACGGAAACACCGGAAACGATATCGGCGCCCACATACCCGGCCACGTTCGGAAGGAACTTGATCTGTCCTTCAGGGTGGATTTTCAGTCCCAGAGAACCTGCTTCTTGAGGTGGTAAAGAAAGGAATTTCGGTTTGTATGGACTGACACCAATGCTTTCGGGGGATACGCCTGCAAGAAGATGTTCCATGACCGCGTTGCCGGCAACGGTGATCTGGCATATCTCGTGGAGTTCGACATCGTTCCTCGAGGCCATCTCTTCCAGCCGCTGGTTCATCTCGTCAACCAGCACTTTTTGCAACCGGAGAAGACCGTCTTCCGAGGAAGAATAGGAAATTCTCGAAATGACATCGTCCCCGTACGTAATTTGAGGATTCAAGAACGAAATGCTATCGATGAGATGGTATCGTTCAAGGTCGAGGAGATAGGCGACGACAGTGGTGGTACCAATGTCAAAGGCTGCTCCGTAGCCTTTCGAATCGGGTTGCCAGGAAAGTTCGTCTTCTGAAATTTCAGAAAGAATCTTC
>JAHDOX010000014.1 GCA_018434645.1 Synergistales bacterium
ATCGGGGCTTTTTCTTTTGACCTTTACCTGCATGAGGGATTTTTTGACCTGGAAGCCTGATGCGTGCCTTCTTTTCGGAGGATATGTTTCGTTACCCGCTCTTTTCGCAGCAAGGTTTTCAGGTATCAGGTCGTTTGTCCACGAACAAAACGCCGTTGCTGGAAAGGTAACAAGGCTTGCGGCATCCTGGGGAGTGCCCGTTCTGTGTGGATGGAAGACGTGCCGGAAAATCGAGGGGCAAAATGTGCACTACACCGGAATCCCCGTACGAAATTTCCGGTATTTGCCCCCTGAGGATGCTTGGCTTAAACTCAACTGTAAAGACAAGCCTCCAGCGGGTCCTATAGTACTGGTTTTAGGCGGATCACTCGCAAGCGGTACCATAAAAGCTCTGGCAAGCAGGCTCGCGGAACTCGAACAGTTCAATGGGTGGATTTTTCTTGTGGTAAGCACACGGGAAAACACGGTAAGAAGGGGAAATGTAATAATCGTTTCAAGAACGTGGGACATGGGCCCGTTGTATTCATTGGCGGACTGTGCAATTTCCAGGGGTGGGGCTTCAACGCTGGCTGAACTGGCTTTGTATGGAATTCCTGCAATCATTGTTCCCTGGAAGGATGCGTCAGACGATCACCAAACCGAAAACGCCAGAGTCTTTGCCGGGATGGGTTATGGATTCACATGGGAAGAAGACAGTGAAAGCCTCGAAAAACTGGCTGCCCGTCTTCAAAAACTGCCGTCCCTGAAGCGCCGAAAGAATTCGGTTACAGCGGCTCGCGAAACAGAACGCACAGGGGCGGCTATTTGGGACGTAGTTTTTCCGAAAGGAGATGTTGCCGTTGAATCAACCGGCTTGTGATTTCGACAGATTCAAGAAAATACATCTGATGGGCATCGGCGGGGCAGGAATGAGTGGTCTGGCTCTTTTGCTCAGGCAAATGGGGTTTGATGTAAGCGGTTGTGATGTTGCCCACAGTTATTATATAGACAAGCTGCACATTTCAGGGGTTCAGTTCCGGATTGGACACAGCCGGGAACATATCGAGGAGTTTCAGCCGGACGCTCTCGTATGCAGCAGTGCCATACCTTCAGGGAATGCCGAAATTCTTTTTGCAATGAAAAACGGCGTCCCGGTATTCAAGCGGGCCGAAGTTTTAAGCTGGATTTTCAATCGGCGCATCGGAATAGGTATTTCCGGTACTCACGGAAAAACGACTACGTCCTCCATGGTGGGATGCGTTTTCGAAAGCGTTGGGCTGGAACCGACGGTCGCAATAGGCGGAGAGCTTTGCGACATCGGAGGCAACGCAAAACTCGGTAGGGGACGACATATGATAGCGGAACTGGACGAAAGCGACGGTTCCTTCGAGCTCTTCAAACCCCACGTTGCCGTAGTAACCAATGCGGACTGGGATCACGTGGATTATTATCCGTCACTTCACTCTGTCCTGAGTGCTTACGAGCGCTTCCTGGACAACAGGGCAAAAGGCGGAAAGGCTATCGTGTGCGGCGAAGACAAAGGTTTGACCACGCTACTCGAAAAAGGCATCCAGGGTGAAGTGATTACCTATGGTTGGGGCAGTTCATGGGACTGGGGAGCCCACGAAGTGGTTCATAAACCGGGGGGAGGCGTAAACTTCAAGGTCTTGCACCGAGGCCGTGAAATTGGTCCTGTTACACTGCAGGTTTCCGGTGAGCACAACGTACTGAATGCCCTTGCCGCCTGTGCTGTCGCCTCCTGCTTTTTTATCCCCTTTGAAAAGGCAGCGGAAGCCCTTCAGACTTTCAGGGGTGCGAAACGACGAATGCAGCACATGGGTAAAATCTCGAATATCGACGTATTCGACGATTATGGGCATCATCCGAAAGAAGTGGCTGCCACGCTTACAGCCCTGAGAAAAATGTTCCCTGGCAGAAGGCTTATGACCGTATTCCAGCCCCACCGATTTACCAGGACTGCAGCCATGTACAGGGAATTCGCGGATGTCCTCACTCTGGCCGACCAAATATTCCTCATGCCTATCTATCCTGCGGACGAAATGCCTATAGAGGGAATCGACTCGAACCTGATCGGCGATCTTATGAATCAGAAAGGACTACGTAATTTCAGGCTCTGCTCAGGCTCGGACGAAGTTGTCGCTCAGGTTTGCGAATTTATAAAAGACGGCGATGTTATCACTACTATTGGCGCCGGAGACGTTTTTACCGTCGGCGAAAAGGTCATCCAGCAGCTTCAAAAGACCGGATTGCCTGCAAATGCAGTGGCTCTCAAGACTTGAAAGGCTAATCGATTCACATCTGCTACGTGATGTTCCTATGGCAGGGAAAACTTCCCTGGGAATAGGAGGTCCAGCCAGGGTTTTTCTGCCGGCACGGAACATGGCAGACCTTAAAAAGGTTTCGGAATTCGCTACTGCAGAAGATGTCCCTCTTTGGGTAATCGGCGGTGGTACAAATTTACTTGTACACGATGAAGGACTTGATGGGATTGTAGTTTCTTCTCTCGGACTCCACAAAATGAAATGGGGGATACAAAAGGAAGAGGTTCACATCATCACGGAAAGTGGTGTACCTCTGTCTAAAATCCTGCAATTATCAATGCAGTCGGCGTGGTCGGGTCTCGAGTTCGCATCTGGTATACCCGGTACCGTCGGGGGCGCCTTGGCAGGAAACGCGGGAGCTGGTGGAAAAGGTCTTTGCGACGTCCTCGAGTGGATCGAAACCATAGAACCAGGCGGCAACTCCCGGACTTGGTTAAAAAAGGAAATAAGCTTCTCCTACCGCAAGTGCAGCCTTTCACTGGACCGAAGAATAATAATACGATGTTCCTTGAACCTGAGGACCGCAAATGCCGAACAGGTCCAGTCCGCCATCGAGAGTTTCCAGAAAAAAAGAAGTATGCAACCACGTTCGACGAAAACCGCGGGTTGCGTCTTCAAGAATCCCGATAGGAGAATCAGTGCTGGCAGGCTTCTTGACCTGGCAGGTTGCAAGGGATTAAGGCTTGGCGGCGTCAAGGTTTCCGAAATTCATGCTAATTTTCTGGAGGTGGAAAAGAACGCAAGCGCTCGCGACGTTTATGCAGTCATCGAAGAATGCCGGCGCAGGGTTTACGAATCTTCGGGAGTGTGGCTCGAACTGGAAATACGACTTCTCGGCGGACCGTGGGGAAAATGATTAAGAAATTTTTGATTGGCCTTCTGTTGGTTGCCGTGCTAACAGGTAGTCTGTTCCGGCTTGAAGAACGCTTCCAGTTTTTCAGGCTTCAAGGCATCGAAGTACAGCCACAGGCTATAATCTCCAATAAAAAGGTGTGGGACCAGATCCCTAAAAGAGATAAACGCCTCTGGCCCCTTCTTTTGTTTCATCGCCGGAAACTGACTAAAAACATAATGGAACAGGTTCCTGTATCGGCCCGCCTCGAGCTTGCAGGATGGGGATATTTCAGGCTGAAAGTCACTCCATTGACTCCCTGGTTCATGGTATTCTGGAACGGAAGCGAGTGGTATCTCTCTTTGGATGGTCGGATCTGGTCCATACATCACGAGATGAATAACGTAATTTTGCACCAGGAACCCCTGGAGGGCCCTATTCTTGTTTGGAACGAAACAATGTATGATCTTGTGTCAGGATCATCGCAAAAGATGACTAAAAGTAGCGTGTTGGTCTCGCGCGCGCCTGTCGAAAAACTGAAAACGTGGAAGGAATCCTTGCAATTGCTTGGCTTTTATGACGACACAGATTCCATTATGGTTCTGCAGAACGAGGGGACCCTGTTACTCGAACTTATGATGCGAAAAGATTCAAACACAGTGAAAATACTGGTTCCTGCCTCTCCGGAAGAATGGGAATATACTTTCCCGGCCATACGGGAGATCATCAGGCAAACCGGTTTAAAAAGCGGAGAGATTTTTATCGACGGAACATATTCCGGAAAGATCCTCGTAAGAACGGAAAACTGACATTGAAGCTAACTCAAGTCCTATTCCTCTTTCTGGAGGAGGGTAAATAATGAAGAAGACATCAAAGGACCCTGACCTTTTCGCAGGGCTCGATATAGGGACCAGGAAAACAGCAGTCCTGGTTGCCGAAAAACCTGCTCAAGGTGAAGAACTTCACGTCATAGGCGTTGGGAAGGCCCGAACCAGGGGAATCAGGAAAGGAATCATTATTGAACCCGAAGAAGTAATTGAATCGATACGAAACGCTCTTGACGACGCGGAGAGTATGATAGGCCTTCATATCAAAAGCGCTTATCTGTCTCTTGGATTGAGCTCCCTATTTTGTTTCCGTTGCAATGGATCACTCGATCTCGGCGAAAGCCAGGACACCATAACCCTTTCAGATGTCCGAAAAACCATGGAAGAAGCACTTTCCAAAGCCCCGCTGCGCGAGGGGGACATCATACTCCACGCTTACCCTCTGGAATACATTATCAACGGAGAAAAAACCACCGCTGAACCCGTCGGAGAAAAGGGTGCACATCTGGATGTCAAAATGACGTGTCTTTCTGTTTCCGAAAAAGAAGCCCGTTTAGCCGTACAATGTGCGGAGAAAGCAGGGCTCCATGTCGAAGGCATAGTGCACAAATGTATAGCTTCCGCCTTCGGTTCGCTACAGGAAGAAGATATGGAAAAGTTAGCCCTTGCGGTAGATTCAGGCGGCGGGACCACTTCCTATGCGGTCATAAAGGGAGGAATGCCTCTTTGTGCGGGCATCTTCCCCATCGGCGGTGATCACATAACCAACGATCTCAACTACGTTCTGAAACTTCCGCCTTCGAAATCCGAGATGCTAAAACGCCTGATCCCGCTGAACGAGCCCGAAGATAACTGGGATGACGAACTCGAATTCGACATAAACGGCGAACCCTACGTTTGTACCGTAGGAGAGATTTTGGAGGTGGTACGTCCCAGGATAGCTGAACTATGGCTTGATTTACTCAAGACCGAACTGGAAAAATCGATACCAGGCGGATTTCCCTCCCGTATCGTTTTATCGGGAGGTGTAGCCAAAACCCAGGGAATGTCTGATTATTTAAACGAAATCATTGGATTTTCTGTAAGACCCGGGAACCCGGTTACAGCCGATGCGATGCCGCCTGATCGAAATGGCCTGGAATTTACCACGGCGGCAGGTATATTGCGATATATTCAGATGAAAGAAAAATTTCCATACAGGTATCTCGACCCGCAAGGAAAGGAAGGGGTGCCCAAACCTCCAGACAGGGAGTTCTTTCAGTCTCCAACAGCCGAGAGAATAAAAAAGTTCAGGAGTGGACAAGGTTACACAGCTCCAGTGAAAAACCTTGTCGACGTTATCAAGAAAACGTTGAAAGAATTGTTTTGAAAAGCCGGAGGGAAGAATAATGGTTGAAATGTTTGAAATAGATGGAGCCCAGAGGCAATTCCACGAAATCATAAAGGTTGTGGGAGTCGGAGGAGGTGGCGGAAACGCCCTTAACCACATCGTCAGAAGTGGTGTGCGTGGTGTCGAATTCATCGCCGCCAATACCGATGTGGCACATTTAAGCCTTTCTGAAGCGGACATCAAGATTGTTCTCGGACGTGAGTTGACAAAAGGCCTGGGGGCAGGAGCGGATCCCGAAATAGGTCTTCGCGCCGCAGAGGAATCAATAGATGAATTGCGGGAAATCATGAACGGTGCGGACATGATTTTCCTTACGGCAGGAATGGGCGGAGGAACGGGAACGGGAGCATCTCCTGTCATCGCCGAGGCCGCCAAGGAGACGGACGCTCTTGTGGTAGCAGTAGCCACTCGCCCGTTTTCATTCGAAGGAAAGCGCAGGATTGCACAAGCGGAAGAAGGGATAGCCAACCTGAAGGAGAAAGTAGACGCCTTGATCATTATTCCGAATGACAAGCTTCTGGAGATTACTGATCGCCGCACGACCCTTTCGGATGCCTTCAAGCTCGCCGACGAAGTCCTTCGTCAGGCAGTCCAGGGAGTGACCGACCTTATTCTGAGACCCGGCATGGTGAACGTAGATTTTGCGGACGTCAGAACAGTCATGCAGAATTCCGGAACCGCCATAATGGGTATTGGAGAAGGAGACGGCGATGACAGGGCGATCATAGCAGCTCAGGCGGCCATCAACAGTCCTCTCATGAACTCCCCGATAGGTGGAGCAAAAGGAATATTATTCAATGTAACGGGAGGCCCAAACCTGGGCATTCATGAGATACAGGAGGCCGCCAACGTCATAACCGAAGCGGCAGACCCCGAGGCCACAATCATCTGGGGTCATGTGGTAGACCCGGAAATGGACGAGGACAAGATACAGATTACAGTGATAGCCACGGGATTCCCGACCGGTGGGGTAAGGAAAAGGGATAGGAAAAGGGTTACCGGAACACCCGTCCGTCTGGAATTGACTGAAACCGATGTCAGGATGGCAGGGGAGGAACAGGTTTTCAATCTCGGTGGCGTACCCGGTAATGATTTAGATTTTCCATCGGTGCTTCGCCTGCGGAAAGACCGCAAGGAATGAACTGCTTGAAAGACCCTTTTTACAAGGGATCTGAAAAAACTATTACAAGATCCGGGACGGATTCGCGTGTCATCAAGGAAATCATGGGTTGATTTCCGTCTGAAGGAGCGAAAGGTTGGCAACCTCCCCTCCGGAGGAGATCCATTATGGGCTCTCGTTTACCCGGAAGGCTATGAAGTGGGAATGGCGAACCTTGGTGTGCACTCCGTTTACAGGGCTTTACGTGAACGAGGTGTAGCCGCAGAACGTTTTTTCAAAAGCCCTTTCCCGGATATATCGATGGAAAACGACCGCCCGATCAGTGACTTTCGGTTATTGACTGCTTCGGTGGTATATGAACCCGATATGACGTCTCTCCTTTCAATGCTCAAAAAATGGACAATTCCGGCAACCTGGCTCGAACGCGAGGAAAAAGACGGTCCTATACTCGGGGTTGGGGGAGGCATTTCGTATATCAACCCCCTCGGACTTTCAAAATACGCGGATTTTATAGCCCTGGGCGACGGAGAAGAGATTTTTGACCACCTGGTAGATGCAGTCAGGGATTTTTTCCGGCATCATGGAAACAGGCGGCGCTTATGGGAAACCCTGGCTGAAAATGCTTCTTTTTTCGTCCCCCCCATTCATCTTGAGCAACTTGTGAAAGGGCACCCGCTGTCAAGGAAAAAGTCCATCTGCCTGGACCTGAGTGCAGCGGCAGGAAAAAGCACCTGGATAACACCCAGAAGCGTTTTCCCCGACTCCTTTTTGGTGGAAACCCAGAGAGGATGTTACAGGAAATGTCCTTTTTGTACTATCCCGGCCTGTTTTGGGCCGCCCAGGACGCGACCGAAAGATCTCGTCCTGAAAGATATCGGTGCCGCGAAAGAACACGGGGCTTTGCGCCTTGGAATCATCGCACCCGAATCAGGGGATTACCCCTGGATAAGTGATGTAATTGCCACAGTCCGACAGCAGGATTTTTCTGTTTCCTTTGCGTCGCTGAGGCTGGATTCTCTTACCCCGGAAATGCTCGAAGTCCTGTCTCAAAGCGGTCAACGCACACTAACCGTGGCGCCTGAAACAGGCGACGACGAACTCAGGAAAAAATGCGGGAAACCCTTTACACAGAAACTAATTATCGAGAAACTGAAACTGGCGCGAGAAAAAGGGATAACTAAAACAAAAATGTATTTCATGCTGGGTCTGCCAAGCGAGACCGTAGAACATGTCCTTGAAACAGCGCGTTTTATATCGCTCGTACGGAGAGAAACCGGTTTGAACACCGTGGCTTCTTTCAGCATTTTTGTACCCAAGCCGCAAACACCTTGGCAGGACAAGGAGTTTTCTTCTCCTGAAACCATAGAAACAAGGACAAGGCTTCTCAGAAAGAATCTATTGAAAACGGGGACAAGCGGGGTGGAACTTCGATTCCCCAGTTACCGTGAAGCGGAGGAAGAGTATAATCTGGCCTGGTGCCTTGCAGATTCCGATCTTGCCTTTACAAGAAAGGAAAAGGCGCGTCATGATATCATACTGGTAAAAAGACAACTGGAACTTTTGGGATTTCAAAGAAATATCCCGGATCGAGGTGAAGGGGTGTGAACATGCGAAGAGGACGAAAATTCAAGGAACGCCGGTCGATCTTTTCCTTCGGCCATATCATGCTGCCGCTCGTAGGCCTGCTCGCACTGGGTCTTCTCATTCTAGGCGTGCGCCTTCTGTTCTTCCAGACACCTGAGGAGTTTTCCCTGAGCGAATATCAGGTGGAAGATACGGTATCGCCGACACAGGAACCTTCACATATGACGATAGAGCCGGAAAAGAAACCTGAATATACGGATGCCAAACCGACACAGGTAGTGGCGGTACCTGTTGAAATTTCCGATGAGGAAGGGAAAACACCGACCAGTATAAGCACTGGTGATAAAAATACCCGGCCTGCAACCGGCCAGGCCGGCAGGCAGGAAACAGTCGGGAATCAAACTGATGCAGGAGCCGCCCAAAAGGTTGCCGCGAGTCCCCAGACTGCCCCGTCAAGTTTCTGGGGAGTCCAGGTAGGTGCATTCACGGTTCGTGATTCCGCTGAAAAAGTCGCATCGGAGTTGAGGCAGGAAGGCTTCGAGGCCTTTGTGATTCCCGCAGAGGTGGGAGGAAAACAATACTACAGGGTAAGGGTAAAAGCAGGCGATAATCGCAAGGCAGCAGAGCAGCTCGAAAAAACGCTGGCCTCCAGGGGATACCCGACGCTTGTTACATTCCAGGATTAACCAAAAATGATGATGGATTACCTTTTTTCATGAAACCGGGGAACAGGAATCGGAAAATGTCGATGCATCGCTTTGTAACCGAGACATTATCCAGAAAAGACGCCCTTGGGCAAGTTGCATCTGGACTGGTCTTTCCATGGCCACTCGAAACGAAGAAACTTTCCTTGATGGAGGCCATCGGGAAAAGGCTGGGGGAAGATGTTTTTGCGCCCGAAGAACACCCCCCCTTCGACAGGAGTTTGAGAGACGGGTACGCTCTGAACTCCCGCGATATTATCGGAGCATCGACTGGAGCGCCTGTTTTTCTCAAGGTCAAAGGATCCGTTCCCATGGGCGTACAACCGGATTTCTCGCTTTCGCCCGGCGAGGCTGCCTCTATTTCCACCGGAGGGTTTCTGCCTGAAGGTTCCGACGCGGTGCTCATGATAGAAGACACATCTCTTTTGGGCAATATGCTGGAAGTCAGGCGCTCTCTTCAAAGCGGAGATAATGTTATTCTCAAGGGTGAAGAAATAAAAATCGGCGACAGGCTTTTGTCCAAGGGCTCTTTACTTGATTTCCGAAGCATAAATCTTCTTTCCGCCTTCGGTTTCTCTAAAGTACCTGTTTTCAGGATTAAAATAGCCGTAATAAGTACAGGAGACGAGCTGGTTCCTCCTGAAATGAAGCCTTTGCCACCAGGAAAGATCCGTGACACGAACTCGGGCATGATTGCTTCCATCCTTCAAAATAACGGATTTTCGTGGACCTGCGAGGGCATTGTTCCCGACGATCCGTCACAACTGAAATCCCGCGTAGAGGCTGCTCTTGAAGGAAACGACGTAATCTTCTTAAGCGGTGGATC
>JAHDOX010000157.1 GCA_018434645.1 Synergistales bacterium
ATTGTCGTTTTATTGGAACCAGCCTTGGTTTTTCAAGAAGGCGGGTCGAGGATGTGGCTCTTTTTTCCAGACTCCACGACATTGGCAAACTCAAGGTACCTGCGGAAATACTTTCAAGAAAAGGCCCTCTTGATGAGGTAGAGTTTGACACGGTAAAGCTTCATACTGTCTGGGGAGCCGAAATTCTTGGGGATGCCAATTGGCTCAAAATAGCAAAGGATATATGCCTTTATCACCACGAAAAGTGGGATGGGTCCGGGTATCCATTTGGAAAGAAGGGCGAAGAAATTCCGATAGAGGCCAGAATCGTGGCTCTCGCTGACACCTACGACGCATTGCGCATGCAACGGTCTTACAAGGAAGCCTGTTCTCATGAGCAAACCTGCAGTATCATCCTTGGAGGAGACGGAAGGGTTATGCCTTCCCACTTCGACCCCCAAATCATCGAAATTTATGCAAACCATGAAGACAGGATGAACGAAATATACGAATCGTCTTTGGAAACCACGTAGCCGCGTTATAGAACCCTTTTTTTGTAATTGACAGGAGTGATTTTTATGGCTGTACTAAAACAGGGAGACCTGGTATTTCTATGGTCTCCCGAAAAGGGTGATACCTTTTTGATTCAGCTGGAAAAAGGCTCTAAACAGGATACCCGTTTGGGGGTTGTTTTGCATGACAATATTCTCGACCTGTCCCCCGGCGATAGCGTTACCACACATCTCGGGCACGAGTTTTGTCTCCTCGAACCTACGATATATGAGTTCAGCCGGCGTATTAAAAGAAAGACCCAGATAATGTTTCCAAAAGATACCGGTTTTATCCTTTTGGCGCTTAACGTCGGGCCTGGTTCCAGGGTGATAGAATGCGGCACAGGCTCGGGAAGCCTGACCTCGGTTTTGGCTCATTTTGTCGGTGATAGCGGAAAGGTCTTTTCCTATGAACGGCGGCCGGATTTTTCGAAGCTAGCCGAAAAAAACTGTCGCAAGTGGGGTGTGGCGGACCGAGTGGAGTTCAGGGTAAAAGACATTGAAAGCGGTTTCGACGAGAGAGAAGTAGATGCACTCTTTCTTGACGTGCCGAATCCCCGGGATTATCTCAGGCAGGCCTGGGAGGCTCTTGCCGCGGGACACAGACTTGGTATCCTGGTGCCTACGACGAACCAGGTTTCGCAGGTTTTGGACGGATTGCAGGAAGAAAACTTTATAGACATTCAGGTCGTTGAGATACTTTTAAGGCCTTACAAGGTAAACAGTCAGCGCCTGAGGCCTGAAGACACGATGATCGGGCATACAGGTTACCTCATTTTTGCTGCGAAAAAATCATTGAGGCACCGACGAAACGACTCATGCAATGGTGACGGGACAGCGGGGAATGACAACACGAAAGAAACCCTCTAGGGTGTTGCTCCATATTTGCTGTGCTCCTGATGCGACAGTGCCATGGCCTGCGCTTGCCGGAGAGTTCGACGATGTTGCCGGTTATTTCTATGGCTCTAATATTCATCCTGCAAAAGAGTTCCTTAAACGCAGAGACGCAGTCCGACACCTAGCGGCACTAATGGGCAAAAAGCTTTTTGAAAGCCCTTATGATCCGCAGGACTGGTTGAATGAAATCCACCTGTGGTGCAAAGGTACAGGATTGCTAGCCGATGAAGGGGGGGCGCGTTGCGCCCTTTGTTTCAGAAAACAGATGGAGGCAGCTGCTTGTGTCGCCCTCGAACATGGTTATGACTCGTTCTGCACTACGTTGACGATCAGTCCACGGAAGGATCCTGCTATAGTCAACGCCATCGGAGCGGCAGTTTCAAAAAGGCATGGTTTGACATGGATTGACAGGATATGGAGACGCCAGGGAGGTTTCGTGCTTTCAGTCCGCAAAAGCAGGGAACTAGGACTTTACAGGCAGCATTATTGTGGTTGTGTATTCAGCATAAGAGGTGAACAAAATGAAGGAAAATGACGCAGGCCTAACGCTGCCGTCGGGAAAACTCCCACCGGATATTTTACAAAAAAAAGTATTGGTCTTTTCAGGGGCGGTCAGGGAGGAAGTCCTTATCGGGCCACGGATAGGTGAAGATGCGGCCGTAATAGATTGGGAACCCGGGAAATACATGATCGTTGCCTCCGATCCGATAGTGGGGGCGGTAACAAAAGCAGGCCGGCTGCTGGTTACAGTCAACGCCAACGACATCGCCTCCAAGGGGGGAGACCCCCTTTACCTGATTACGACAATTA
>JAHDOX010000150.1 GCA_018434645.1 Synergistales bacterium
ATACGCAGGCTTACGCCTGTGCGTCGATCCGCGGTACACATTACCAAATCCTTGGCAAAGGTTTTGGCTCCGCGGATCGAAGAAAAGCACAAGAGTAACAAGAGTAAAGAGAAAGCGCTTTTTGAAACAAAAACAAAAACAAAAACAAAAACCATGTCACACACGGGCTTACGCCCGTGCGTGAAAAGTAGGAGGATTTTTCTTGACGGGTCGTCTTGAGAAACGAATTCTCGAAAGATGCATACGATGTGAAGGAGAAAAATCCTTTTGGTGGCAAAATACCTGGTGGTCGAGAAGGGTTCTTTCAGACCTTTCCGCGAGATGCGAACAGGTGCTCAAAGACGCCGGGTTGGGCGAGGGAAGCAGGTTGGCGGTGCTCCTGCCCAATTCTCCGCTTTTCATTGCCCTGATGATCGCCGTTTGGAAGCTTGGCGGTGTTCTTGTTCCGCTAAACCTTTTGGCGGGGAAGACGGCCATAGGTTCTAATCTCAAACACGCAGACGTAGCAGGAGCTGTTCTCCCGCAGGGTATGGAACAGGCGGCGGAGGATTTTGCCAGTATTGGTATTCCTGCCGTTACGGCGCCTTTGGATGGACCGCTTTCGGGCTTCAAGTGCCGGGCCGTTCATGGGTCTGATCCCGATACGGCCGTCATCTTTTATACATCGGGGACCACCGGGGCTCCCAAGGGAGTTCCTATAAGTCACGCCAATCTTTTTGAGAACATCGACGCTTCAATGGGGCATTTGACCGATCTTCGTGAGGACGACATATTTCTCAACGCGTTGCCGAACTTCCACGCTCTCGGTTTTAATGTAAGCGGCCTGCTGCCGCTCGTCGGAGGGTTTCCTCAAGTGCTGCTGCCTTCCTTTATGCCTGCTGAAAACGCACTGCATGCCATTCATACGGCCGGCGTGACGGTCATTGTGGCGGTGCCCACAATGGTCAACCTTCTTCTCGGGACTGTCGCCAGGGGAGCGACGCCTCCTTCGACCCTGAGGATGATTATTTCAGGCGGGGACAAACTTACGGCAAAAATCGACGCCAGAGCCGAGAAAATGCTGGGCCTGGGCGTTCTCGAAGGTTACGGGCTGACTGAAACCTCGCCAGTGGTCTCTGTGAATCCCAACTATGCTTCACGCAAGCCGGGGACAGCCGGGACGATACTTCCGGGTTATGACGTACAGATTCGCTCCAGCGATGGGAAAGTCCTTCCACCCGGGAAGGAAGGAACTCTTTGGCTCAGGGGGCCGTCTGTGTTCGGCGGATACTTCCGCGATCAGCACCAGACCGAAGAAAGGATCAGGGATGGCTGGTTCAATACAGGTGATGTGGTTCGTATGGATGATGAAGGGTACCTGTCCATACTGGACAGGGAGTCGGATATCATCATAGTCGGCGGTTTCAACGTATACCCCGCCGAGGTCGAATCGGTCCTGCAGGAAGTCCCGGGCGTGAGAGAATCCGCAGTAGTGGGTGTTTCCCATAGCGTAAGCGGCGAAATAGTCAAAGCCTGCGTCGTCAAGGATCCCGACTCCGGTATACAGGCGAGGGATATAATATCTTTTTGCAGGGAGAATCTGGCCCACTACAAGGTTCCGAGGCTCGTAGAGTTCGTCGATGAGCTTCCCCGCTCAAACATAGGGAAGGTTCTCAGAAGAGAGCTGCGCAGCGGGTAGAAAGAGCTTTAATGAAGCTGGAGGTGTAACTGCATGCTTGGCCTTGACGTCCGTATGCTTACGCCTGTGGAAAGGGAAGAAGCCGAAAAAATAAGGGCATTTCTTGAGCTGAACGGTCTTGTTTTCGAGGAGGTTCCGGATGCCTCCGTCGTTGTCGAAGATCAGGACGGCCGTATCGTCGGAACGGGGAGTCTGAAGGGCAATGTGCTGAAGATGTTCGCCATAGACCCCGCCTGGCAGGAGGCTGGCTTGTCGGGAACGATCGCCACCCGCCTTGTGGAACATGCCAGGGAAAAGGGAATGACCCATCTTTTTGTGTTCACCAGGCCGGATTCTGCCTTTCGGTTCAAGTCCATGGGGTTCAGTGAACTTGCAAGATATGGTGACGAAGCCTCCGTTCTGGAAATGGGGCACCCGGGGATAGACCAGTTCAGGCAATATCTGGCGGAGTTGAAAGCCCATGCCGCCGAGAGCGGAGTTGCCGGGGCCGTAGTTGTAAATTGCAATCCATTCACCCTTGGGCACCAATACCTTATAGAAGAGGCCTCGAAAAGAAGCGACCACCTTTACATCATCGTCGTGGAGGCCGACCTTTCTTCCTTTCCTTTCCGTCATAGATTCCAGCTCGTCAAAAGGGGGACATCCCACCTTCCCAACGTCACTGTCTTGAGGAGTGGAGACTATGCCGTTTCTCCGGCGACGTTCCCGTCATATTTCATGAAGGGTGCTTCCGCCGAGAAGGTGGCTTCGGTGCAGGCCCATCTGGATGTAACCATGTTCGCCAACCTGTTCGTGCCGGAACTTGGAATCAAAAGGCGTTTTGTCGGCACCGAACCTTATTGCCCTGTTACGGGTTCCTACAATTCGGCCATGAAAGACATTCTCCCCTCTAAAGGAGTAGAGGTAGTGGAGATAGAGCGGTTGCGCCTGAAGGACGGAACTGTTGTCTCCGCATCGACGGTGCGGGATTGCCTGAAAAAAGACGACTGGGAGTGTGTGAGGCGTCTAGTACCGGAGGTTACCTGGGAGTACCTGCGTTCCGAAGAGGCGAAGCCTGTGCTGGAAAACCTGAAACGACACGCGGGACGTCACTGACTAAAAAAAGGTATTCAGAATGCCAGAGGATATTTGCTCCTTGCGAGGAGCCAGCCGCGCTGGTAGAAAAAGCCCGGTGATGCCGCTGATGGTTAAAGGATAACTCCAACAAGCTCGGGCAATTCCCTGGACAAAGCCTCGGGTAGATCTTTTGCTGCGTTTTTTTCGCCGGCGAAAAGGGGACCTATCGGGATGAAACGTCCCTTCCCGTATCCTTCGAAAGCCAGCCTGTCGCTTGCCGTATCTCCGAAAAAAAGCACTTTCTCGAAACCAAGGGTCTCCTCCAGCCTGATAAATCCCTCGGGCGAGGGCTTTGCGATTCCGTCGTCAATGGTTACGCATGCCTCCGCAGGAAGGTCCGTCCATCCGAGAAGGGACAAAGCCAGGGAAAGCTCGGCACGGCTTCTGCCGGTGTAAATGCCTACGGGAAGGCCGAAACGCCTCCAGGATATGCCAAGCGCAGGGCGCTCCTGGTTCCAGAGTCCGCGCATGGTTACCGAGGCAGGCGTTCTTCCGCGTGCCGGTCCCAGCATGTCGGCTCCAAAATAAATTTCCTCGCATAACTCGCGAAGCTCATCCCTGGGGACCAGGTTGCCGTATCTTTCGTAAACCCAGGGAACGGGGTTCGGGACCTTGCAGCCGTTCAAGATTTTTCCCCAGTCTTTAGAGCTCAGCCGGCAGTCCGAAAGGCGGCTTTTCCCGAGTGAGGCTATTAGGGAGAGAAAAGTCCAGGCGATATCATAGTCATCGTTGAAGGATCCGTGATTTTTGGCAATGCTGTAGTGTCGCAAGGAAAATGGTGATGCATCCACCTTCATGCCCAGGCGGAACCTGCTCCACCATTGGATGGCCGTTTTTACCACGTTGGGAAAGGAGCGTTGCGTGTCGATAAGCACCCCGTCCACGTCGAAGACAAGAGCACGATCCTTCATTGCCGTTTCCCGTGCCTGCTTTCGAGCTCTTCCCAGATTTCCGACGATTTTACGCCAAAAGCCTGCATGGCCACCAGGCAGTGATAGATGAGGTCGGAAAGTTCGTAGATAAACTCAGCGCGCTTTCCAAGAGCAGCGGCTATGGCTGTTTCGACCCCTTCCTCGCCGATTTTCTGGCCTATTCTCTCCTTCCCCGATTCGAGAAGGGACGCTGTGTAGCTTCTTTCAGCAGCGCCTTTGGCCCTGTCTTCGATAGTCGTGACGAGCCTGTCGAAAAAGGTCACGTTGCCTTTTTCGAGCGTTTCTAAGACACGGTAGAAGCAGGAAGGCTCTCCTGTATGACAGGCCGGGCCTGTCTGGTCAACGAGGGCCAAAAGGGTGTCGCCGTCGCAGTCAAGCCTGAGCTCTCGCAGGTAAAGGGTGTTCCCGCTGGTTTCCCCCTTTTCCCAGAGCTTTTTCCTGGAACGGCTCCAGAAAACCATGACTCCGCTTTCCAGTGTTTTTTCCAGGGCTTCCCGGTTCGCCCATGCCACCATGAGCACCATGCCTGTGGAGGCGTTCTGTACGACCACCGGAACCAGCCCGGCCTCGTTGAATGCGATATCGACCAGTTGAACCGTCATTTTTCCTCGTCCCTTCGTACCGGTATCCCCTGCGACTGAAGGGCTGCTTTCAGTGTTTTGATGCGCAACGTCCCGTAATGAAAGATTGAAGCGGCGAGGGCCGCCTCCGCGCCCCTGCGGAAAGCCTCTGCGATATGATGGGCTTTACCGGCTCCACCGGATGCGATGACGGGAACCCCTACCTGCGATGAAACGGCTTCGATGAGGTCGAGGTCATAACCGTCCCTGGTGCCGTCCCGGTCCATGGATGTCAGCAATATCTCTCCGCAGCCTCTTGATTCGGCTTCTCTGGCCCATTCGACGGCATCGATCCCCGTGGCAGTGTTCCCGCCATGGATGTAGACTTTCCATTTCCCGGGTTCTTTTTCAGCGGCGTCGATGGCCACCACCACGGCCTGGCGGCCCAAAAGGCGGGCGCAATCGGTTATAATGTCCGGATTTTGTACGGCCGAGGTGTTTAGCGAGATCTTGTCCGATCCCATCTCTATGATTTCGCGGGCTTCCTCGACTGAGCAGACGCCTCCTCCCACTGTAAACGGTATGAAAAGCCTTTCCGCCGTCTTTTTTACCCATTCGCGCATGGTCTGACGGCGTTCGCAAGAGGCCGAGATATCCAGAAAAACCAGTTCATCGGCTCCCTCGTTCATGTACGTTGCCGCGAGTTCAGCCGGGTCGCCGGCGTCGACCAGGTTTTTGAATCGTATCCCCTTGACTACGCGGCCGTCCTTGACGTCAAGACAGGGGATTATCCTTTTTGTCAACATTTTTCAGTGACCTCCAGAGCCTCTTTGAGATCAATTCGTCTTTCGTATATCGATTTCCCGAGCACGGCGCCATCGACTCCGGCCTGCTTGAGCTCCAGGAGGTCCTTTATGGAAGAGATGCCCCCCGCAGCCAGTATCCGCATTCCGGGAAATTCGCTTCTTAATCTGGCGTATAGGGGGATGTCCGGTCCCTGGAGCGTGCCGTCGCGCTCGATGGACGTAAAAAGAAAGGTGTCGAAGCCTTCAGCTGACAAACGCCTCGTA
>JAHDOX010000083.1 GCA_018434645.1 Synergistales bacterium
AGTTTCTCTATCATGGCCCTGTTGTGTGCATCCCTGAAAAATGCCGCAACCGATGCGGCGATCCTGGGACCTATGCCTTCTATTTCTGCAAGCTTTCTTTCATCGGATTTTATCAGCTCATCTATGGAACCGAAGGTCTCGGCAAGCAGCTCAGCCACGCTGCCGCCAACGAACCTGATGCCAAGGGCAGTCAAAAAGTTTGGCAGCGGTCCTTTTTTCGACTCCTCTATTGACCGAAGGATCGTCTTTGCCGTCTTTTCGCCAAGTCTTCGCGTCATCCCTTCTCCGGCAAGCTCCAGGTTCGCCAGGTCTTCGATCTTTAGTCGGTACAGGTCGGCGTAATCCTTTACCATGCCCGTCGAAACCAATTTGTCCACGATCTTTTCGCCAAGCCCGCGGATATCCATTCCCGAGCGGGACGCAAAGTGGATCAAACCTTCTCTTAGTTGCGCCGGACACGTCCTGTTCGGACACCTTACGGCCACTTCTTCCGGAAGTCGAACCACTTTGGACCCGCAAACAGGGCAGTTGTCGGGCATTTCGAAGGGCTTCAGACCCTCGGGTCGGGCGGTAATATCCACTCTGAGGACTTCGGGAATTATCTCTCCAGCCTTTCGGACCCAGACCATGTCGCCGACTCTTACGTCTTTTCTCTTTATTTCGTCCGCATTATGAAGACTTGCCCTCTTTACCTCAGTTCCGGAAAGTCTAACTGGCTCAAGGTGTGCTACCGGGGTCAATGTTCCAGTCCTTCCAACGGAGATCTCTATTTCTTTTACCCGTGTCCTTTTTTCCTCAGGCGCGTATTTGTAGGCTACGGCCCATCTGGGCGTTTTAGCGGTCCTGCCCAGCACTTCCCACAATGCAAGTTCGTTGACCTTGACGACCACACCGTCTATGGCATAAGCAAGTTCGTGCCTTTTTTCGTTCCAGAAAGCAATGTACTCGAGAACCTCTTTTCCCGAAAATGCGGGCTTTTCAGTCCCCTGTACGGGGAAACCTGTTTCCTTGAGCCATCTCATGACTTCCACCTGTGTCTTCAGGCCAAACCGTTCAGGGTAAAGCACCTGATAAGCAAAAAAGTTCAGGTTTCTCTCGGCGGTTATCTTCGGATTAAGCTGCCTGAGACTTCCGGCTGCCGCGTTTCTCGGATTTGCAAAAAGGGGAAGCCCCTGCTCTTCCCTTTGGGAATTCAAGCGGGAAAAAGCCCGTTTTGTCATGAGGACTTCCCCACGCACTTCAAGAATTCCGTCTACGGATTTTATGGTCTTAAGGGGGACGGAGGAAATGGTCCTGATATTATTTGTCACATCCTCGCCCACAAGCCCGTTGCCCCTGGTAGCCCCCCTGACAAAACGTCCATTCTCGTAAAGAAGCGAAACCGCAAGACCGTCTATTTTAAGTTCACAGAAATATTCGAGCTTATCCCTCGACAGAGCGGACTTTGTCCTTTTGAAGAAAGACCACAGTTCGTCTTCGGAAAAGGCGTTTTCGAGACTCAGCATGGGTACTTCGTGGCGGACTTTCGCAAACTCGTCCAGTGGCTCGCCGCCCACCCTTTGAGTCGGAGACTCTGGTACGACAAGTTCGGGAAACCGCTCCTCGACCTCCCGGAGTTCCCTCATCAGGCCATCGTAGGCTTCGTCTGAAATTTCGGGCTGGTCCAGGACGTAATACAGGTAGTTGTGGTACTCTATTTCCTTCCTGAGTTTTTCCGCCCGTTTTCTAGCCTCTTCCAGATTCATAGGGTCCTCCCGTTTACGCCCCGGACCTCATTAGGATTTTTTTGGCCGCATCGTTGGAAAAAGGATGACGTCCCTGATCGAACGGGAATTGGTCAAAAACATCGTCAACCTGTCTATTCCAACACCGAGTCCTCCAGTTGGAGGGAGCCCGTATTCGAGGGCCGAGACATAGTCTTCATCGAAAACGTGGGCTTCCTCGTCGCCTGCTTCTTTCCTCTTCGCTTGCTGGATAAACCTTTCCCTTTGGTCAAATGGGTCGTTCAACTCGCTGAAGGCGTTGGCCACCTCATTCCCGTAGATAAAAAGTTCGAAACGGTTAGTGAAATTAGGATCTCCGGGATCCTTCTTCGCCAGGGGGGAAACCTCCGTCGGATGACCCAGAACAAAGGTAGGCTGTATTAGCGTATCCTCTACAAAGGCCTCGAACAGCTCGACCAGGACCATGAAGCGGGTTTCGTCCCCTTTCAGTTCTACCCCCTTGTTTTTGGCGAAACGGCGTGCTTCTTCGTCGCTTCCCGTTTCATGAAGATCGAAACCACACTTTTCCCTAACGAGTTCTACCATGGACGCTCGCCGGAAAGGAGGTTCGAGGTTCAGTTCGGTCCCCTGGTAAACTATTTTCCTGCTGCCGGCGGCATCAGCAGCGGCAACTATAAGCCGTTCGGTGAGGTCCATTATGTCCTTGTAATCAGCGTAAGCCCAGTAGACCTCAAGAGCCGTGAATTCAGGATTATGCATTATATCGATACCTTCGTTCCTGAAGTTTTTCCCGATTTCATAAACCCTGCCGAACATACCTACTATAAGCCTCTTCAGGTATAGTTCCGTGGCTATACGCAGGTACAAGTCTATATCCAGCGCATTATGATGGGTCACGAAAGGCCTTGCGTTCGCCCCTCCGGCTACTGGAGAGAGTATGGGCGTCTCTACTTCTACAGTTCCCTCGCTTTCCAGCACTTCCCGCAAGGCACTGATGATACGCGCCCGTTTCCTGAAAGTTTCGCGCACCTCGGGATTTGCTATCAGGTCGACGTACCGTTGCCTGTAACGGATCTCCGTATCCTTAAGTCCGTGCCACTTTTCGGGCAGGGGCCGCATAGCCTTGGCAAGAAGCTCGAAACCTGTAACAAGAATAGAAAGTTCGCCTCTACGCGTCCTGAAGGGATGCCCTATCACGCCCAGTATGTCCCCCGTGTCTACCCATTTTTTGAAAAAGTCGTAGGATTTCTCGCCAAGGGAATCAACCTGAAAATATAATTGTATCTGGTCTTTTTCATCGGCCATATCAGCGAAGGAAGCCTTGCCGTGTTTTCTAAGGGTCATTAGCCTGCCTGCCGTGACTATCTTTGCGTCTTCGGCCTTTTCATCGGGTCCCAGGTGGTCGAAAGTTTTCTTTACATATTCGACGCTGTGCTTTACATCCCATTTTTCATGCAAGAAGGGATCGTATCCTTCTTCGGCTTTAAGGCGGGCAAGTTTTTCGGTTCGTTGTCTCAGAATCTCGTCTTCCGGCATCGTTCTTTCATCGACATTTTCAACCATTCAAATCACTCCTTTCGGCGAGTTCCCGCCAATTCTCGAGAACATGCACCGTTTCTTCCCAGGAATGGGTATCTGCCACATCACGGCGGAACCGGGAAGCTCCGCACAACCCCTTAAAAATACTCGAGAGAAACCGTTTAAGCAAGACAAGACATATTTTTTCACCTTCATCGCGGTAAAGATCTTCACCGAGATCCATGAGACGTTTGATTTTTACTGCGGGCGAAAGATTGTTTCTGGAAGAAAAAGGTCCTTTTCTCCATTTATCGAGTGTTTTTTCCACTATAAAGGGATCCCTCAGGATGCCTCTTGCAAAGAAAACCGCGGAAGCTCCTCTTTCAAGATAGGTCATGGCCGTCTCGGGAGAGAACACATCCCCACTGGCGGAAACCATGCCACAGAAAGCGCCCGCCACCCTGCAGACAGCTTCCATATCGGCGGACCCTTCATATCGTTGAGCCGGCGTCCTTCCATGAAGCGTAACGTGATTAGCCCCCGCTTCGATTAATGTTTCTACAAACCTGAGCGTTTCGCTCAGGTCGCCTGCAGAAACGAGGCGCATTTTAACCCAAACAGGCAATCCAGCTTTCCTGAGTTCCTCCACCATTCGCCGCGCCGAGTCTTTTCGCTTTAAAAGAGCTGCGCCTGCTCCTTTTTTTATGACCTTCGGCATGGGACATGCCATGTTGATCGAAAAGGCATCAAAAGACTTTCTCCATGTATCCCCACCTTTATCGACGCATTGGACAAGCGAATCTGCATTTCCGGTGAAAAACTGCAAAACCGCGGGAGACTTTTGTCCGCCCTTTCTAAGCATGCGGAGAGTTTTCCTGTTTCCGTGTATTACACCCGAACAGCTGACCATTTCGGTGTGTGTGAGTCCCGCTCCCTGCTTCTCGAAAAATCTTCTTACGGCAGGAACGGTTATCCCGGCCAGTGGCGCTATCCAAAACGGGTTGGCAACCTCGATTCCTCCTACAAAAATTTTTCTCACGGTTTCAAAACGGCTCATTACGTTTTATTCCTGTTGTATATGATCTTGAGTCCCTCCAGGGTAAGCCACGGATCCATGATTTCTATAGCTTCCGACAAGGGTGCTATTCTTTCTGCGTCACCACCGGTTGCTATGACAGGTGCCTCGCCTATTTCTTTCTTTATTTTCCTCGCAAGAGTATCGACTAGTCCGGCGAAACC
>JAHDOX010000054.1 GCA_018434645.1 Synergistales bacterium
CCTGCGGATCGACACACGGACGCAAGTCCGTGTGTTGCTTTATTCCCTTTAATCCTGGAAAGCATGATGCTCCCTTCGCCGAGATGGATTACATCGATCCGCAGAAGCATTCTGTAGTCCTTTCCCAAAGCCTCACGGCCTGCGGATCGACACACGGACGCAAGTCCGTGTGTTGCTTTATTCCCTTTGATCCTGGAAAGCATGATGCTCCCTTCGCCGAGATGGATTACATCGATCCGCAGGAGCATTCTGTAGTCCTTTCCCAAAGCCTCACGGCCTGCGGATCGACGCTCAGTTTGACAAACAAAACCGGGGAGCGTATAAGAAAACTCGGCAATGGGGGAGCCGGAATACCGGCTGAGAGGAGACCCTGTCTCGACCCCTGGAACCTGATCCGGGTTATACCGGCGAAGGAAATTGCGGCTCGCCTCAAACAGTCGCGGTAAAAAGCCCTCCGGTCCGATCGGGTTCGGAGGGCTTTTTCGTTGCGCCTTCGCCCCATTTCCAGAAAGGAGTTTCCCGTAAATGGAAAGCAAAAAAGTAAGAATCCTCGTTGAAGCATCCCTGGCCGCGGCTTTGGCACTTGCCTTGTCATACCTGCGTATCTGGCAAATGCCCCAGGGCGGATCGGTAACCCTGGAAAACGTCCCCATACTTATCTTCGCCCTGAGGTGGGGATTGAAAGCCGGAACCGGTGCCGGCGCCGTTGCCGGGCTTTTGCAGCTCATCCTCGGCGGCTACGTGGTGCACCCCCTCCAGGCGTTGCTGGACTATCCCCTTGCCTTTGGCGTGCTGGGACTTGCCGCCGCTGTACCCAGGCCTATCTGGTTCGGCCTGACGCTGGGCACGTTCCTGCGGTTTGCCTGTCACGTTTTGTCGGGTGTCATCTTTTTCGCGAGCTTTGCACCCGAAGGGACCAATGTCTGGTTTTACTCTGTAGCATATAACGGAAGCTACATGATCCCCAACCTGATCCTCTCCATAGCACTGACCTATATACTCTGGCCCAGGATCAAAAACAGATAAAAAACCGCCGGGAGGCTTTAAAGCCTCCCGGCACGGTTTTCTTTTCGGGACTCCTGAACCCTTGCAGCAATTTTCCGCTTCGGCAAATCAGGTATTATGGTGTTCGAGATAGTCTTCGCTCTCCGACTCCAGGCTCAGCCATTTACCCCAGTCAAAATGGAAAAAGCCGCTTGCTATATAAATGGATATTCCCGCCAATAGAGCTGATTGCCGCAACACCACAACGAGAGTGAAGGCTGCGCCCAACAAGCCAAATGTACGGACCTTGTTGAGATTGCCTTTTTTGAGTGTTTTGAGATTGCCGAAGGGGACGCTCGAGATCATCAAAAGACCGGTACCGACGGTAACAAGCGACATAAGCCACGCCGGCAGGGCAATTCCCGCAAAGACGAAAGAAACCACGAAGTGTCCGGCTGCAGGGATCGGCAACCCCTGAAATGACCCGCGCACATGGTGGACATTGAAGCGTGCCAGCCTCAAGGCGCCACAGAGAGCGAAAAAGGCCGCCACCAGGGCACCTGTAATACTCCAGAAACCCTGCAAATAAACGCTATAAAGCAAAACCGCCGGTGCGACACCGAAACTGACGACGTCGGCAAGGCTGTCCAACTCCATGCCGAATTCGCTGCTTCCTCCCAGCCGACGGGCCATGTCGCCATCGAGATAGTCAAAGACCATCGCAATGTAGACCAATAACGCCGCAGGAACATACTGCCCATGAAGGGTCAGCACAATGGAAAGCATGCCGCAAAGCATGTTCCCGCTGGTTATCATATTGGGTATGATTTTCCTGAAGGTAAGTTTCTTACGCATTCTTTTTCGCCTGGCCACCATCTACCACTCCGATCACTGTCACCCCTGATTTGACCCTCTGTCCCGTCCTGACGCACGGTTTTACGGAAAGGGGCATATATACATCCACTCTTGAACCTAATTTTATCATCCCGAAACGCTCGCCACGAACCAGATAATCCCCGCGTCGTTTCGAACAGACGATCCGTCTTGCCAAAAAGCCCGCGATCTGTACCACCATCGCTTTCCCCTCGCTGCTTTGGAAACCAAGAAAAAACCGCTCGTTCTCCTCCGACGCCTTGGGTGCGAAGGCCATCCATTTTTTCCCCGGAACGTATTCCATGTATTCGATCCGCCCGCCGCCAGGCATACGATTCACGTGTACATCCAGGGGAGACATGAAAATACCCAGGTAGTTACTCTCACCCGTAAAAGGATGGTTTGCCCGCCCCACCTGGACCACTTTGCCGTCGGCTGGGCTTACCCAGGCTCTTTGATCCTCCGGGAGTGTCCTTTCGGGATCCCTGAAAAACCACGCCAGGAAGCCGGCCCCAGCGGCAAAAACGACGGCGAAGGGAACATAGAAAAACCAAAAGAACACGGCAATGGCAAGGCAAATGACAACCGGTTTCAACCCTTCACGGGCAAGACGCATTTTTACTCTTCCTCGTCCTCGTCAACGTGGATGACGCTTACATCGGCGACGGTATCGCCCTCGTCGAGGCTTATCATTCGGTATCCCGTCGCACTCCTCCCTAAAACGGAGATGTCGCGCGCTTCCAGCCGAACGACCCTTCCATGGTTGGTCATCAGTATTATTTCGTCCTCCGGGCTTACACCCCAGGAACCAATAAGAGGGCCGGTCTTGTCGGAAATCTGCATCGCCCTGACACCGGAGGTTCTCCTGTGATGGGGGGTAAACTCCGAAAACTCCGTCCGCTTGCCTATACCCTTTTTGGTTACAAACAAGGGTTGGCGCCCTTCCCTTACTACCTCGCAACCAACCACGGAGTCCTCCGGAGCGAGCTTGATACCGCGCACTCCGTGCGCCTGCCGGCCCATGGGGCGGAACTCCTCTTCCTTCGTACGCAAGGCCTTACCCCTTGCAGTCACGAGCAGGATGTCGTCTTTTCCCGAAGTAAAACGGACCCTGGCTATCCTGTCGCCGGGCGCAAGGGACAACACGCGACGCCCCGCGCGAGTCAGGTTCTCAAGTTCCTCCGAGGGAAGCCTCTTCGCCGTCCCTTTTTCGGTGATAAAGAAGACAAAGGCCGCTCCATGCAGGTAGCTGTCGCGTAAAGCCACCACGTACTCGTCCTTCTCCAGGCTGATAAACTGGTTAACCAGTCGCCCCTTCCCGGTCTTGGGCTCAGGCAGAACATATCCCTTCACTGCAAACACGCGCCCTCTTGAAGTGAAAAAGAGCAAATCCCTGTGGGTGCTCGAAACCGTCAGAATAGCGGCTTCGTCACCCGTTTTCGGCGTCGCACCCTTTACTCCCTTTCCGCCTCGTCCCTGGCACCGGTAGGTCTCAAGGGGCATCCTTCTGAGGTAACCATCACGCGACAAAACTACGACTATTTCTTCTTCGGGAATCAAATCCTCGGTAGATACGTCTTCAACTGCATCGATAATGTCCGTTTTTCTTTCATCGGCGAAGCGTTTCCGGACCTCGAGCAGTTCTTCCCGAACTACCGCGTCGAGAACTTCGGAACTGCCGAGAATGCTTTCGTACCGCTGTATGTCGGCCAACAGCTGGCCCATTTCCTCCTCCAGCTTGTGCCTCTCTAGACCGGTAAGCCTCTGCAGCCGCATTTCGAGAATGGCCTGGGCCTGGACTTCCGAGAAATCCATGTGTTCCACAAGGCCTTGTTTTGCCGTCGGAGTATCCTTGGCACCGCGAATAAGGGCGATGACTTCATCGATGATGTCTATCGCCTTCAAAAGACCTTCCACGATATGAGCGCGCTCCCGGGCTTTGCGGAGTCTGAACGTGGTCCTGCGACGGATGACTTCCCGCCTGTAATCAAGAAAGATCCCAAGCATGCGGGGTATGGACAATTCCTTCGGTTCTCCGTCCACAAGGGCGAGGTTTATTATTCCGAAGGTCGTCTGCAGCTGGGTCCTCCTGTACAGCTGACGTAGAGTAACGTTCGGGTCGACATCGCGGGAAAGCTCCACGACTATCCGGATACCCCTGCGGTCCGATTCATCCCTGAGGTCGGTGATCCCGTCCAGAATCTTGTTCTGCACACCTTTGGCGATGGCCTCGAGCAGCGTTGTCTTGTTCACCATGTAAGGGATTTCCGTGATGACGATCGAGGATTTTCCCCGTCTGCCATCCTCGACATGAGCCCTTCCCCTCACGGTAAGCTTGCCCCTACCTGTACGGTAGGCGTCTACGATACCGTCCCTGCCGAGGATGATTCCACCCGTCGGGAAGTCCGGACCGGGCATCCGCTGAAGGATTCCGTCGATCTCCGGTTCGGGCGTTTCCAGCACATAGCAGAGGGCATCCACCACCTCCCGGAGGTTATGAGGCGGGATGTTCGTGGCCATGCCCACAGCTATCCCGGTGCTCCCGTTTATCAGCAGGTTCGGCAGGCGCGTGGGAAGAGTAAGGGGCTCCTCGAGCGAATCGTCGAAGTTGGAACCCCAGTCCACGGTTTCCTCGTCGATATCCTCCAGCATCATCTCGCCGATCTCTGACAGACGGGCTTCTGTATAACGCATGGCCGCCGGCGGATCCCCGTCGATTGAACCGAAATTCCCTTGACCGTCTACAAGTGGGTAGCGCATGGAAAAGTCCTGCGCCAGCCGCGTCATTGTGTCGTAAATCGCCGAATCGCCATGCGGATGGTACTTACCCATCGTTTCACCGACGACACGGGCAGACTTTTTATAGGACTGATTGTGTCTGAGCCCCAGTCCCAGCATGGAATACAAGACTCTCCTCTGTACCGGTTTAAGTCCGTCCCTTGCGTCCGGAAGCGCTCGTCCCACGATGACGCTCATGGCGTAATCGAGGTAACTGTGCTTGATCTCTTCTTCAAGGGGCAGCGGAATTACTTTCCCGAAAGGCAACTCGCCGGAACGTTTTTCCACGGTAAATCTCTCCCTTTTTCCATTTCAATCACGACGAAGGCGGCGGTGAAATCCGCCGCCTTTTAAAAAGCAGCATTTTACACGACGGGTTTTTGGGTCTTAGACCCTTTCGCGGATCCTTCGTTTATATTTTACAACAAAATATGCGGATCGCCTTTTTTTTACCACCGGTTGACGTGTATCTTCCCCTCCGGGATTCCTCCATGGGGGTCTTTTTTCTCGGCCGGGTATCCTGTCGCCGCAATTCCGAGGACCTCTACATCGTCTGGGATTTTCAACAGGTTCCTCACTGCATGAACCCTTTCGGGAGCATGGTGCACACCGAGCCAGACCCCGCCGAGTCCCAGGGCATGAACCGCGAGAAGTATGTTCTCCATAGCCGCCGCGCAGTCTTCCTCCCAATACTGGCGGGCGATGTCACTTCCTGAAGGGTCGGCACATACTACAAAAGCGAGAGGGGCCTTTGAAAGCATCTTTCCGTAAGGAAGCGCTTCGGCCAAACCGTTCAATATAGACCTCTCGTCAACTACCACTACGTGGGTCGGCCGTGCGTTTCCTGCGCTGGGAGCGGCAAAGGCACACTCAAGTATAAGCGAGACTTTCTCTTTTTCTACAGGGCGCTCTTCAAAGCGCCGGATGCTGCGCCTGCCCAGTATATTTGAAACAGTCTGTCTGTCTCGTGAGTTCATGAATATTCCTCCTGTCCTTTTTTAGATGCATTGTCCGGGAAACGCCTTTTGAAATAGGCGTCCCACATATTATAATTAATCAAGATTTCCATGTTACCTATTGCGAAGCCACCTCACAAAGGGAGGTAATTGAGTTGTCCGAACACATAACAATCCTCGTGGAAAATGACTTTCATGATATAGAGTTCTGGTATCCCTATTACAGGTTGCAGGAAGCCGGGTTCGAACCCCTGATCGTCGCTCCAACGGCTCCCAAAATGTACAGGGGGAAGTTCGGCACGTTTACAGAAGCGACCTACGACGCGGGAAGCCTGCAGGGAAAGCCTCTTTTGGGAGTCGTCATCCCGGGCGGCTGGGCGCCGGACAAGTTGCGGATGTCCTCCGACATCGTACAGCTCGTCAGGCAGGTTTTCGAGAACGGAGGTGTCGTGGCGGGCATTTGCCATGCCGGCAGCCTTCTCGTATCAGCCGGGATCGTATCCGGAATGCGGGTCACAAGCTACCCAAGCATAAAGGACGACTTGATCGCCGCCGGCGCGGAGTGGGTAGATGCGCCGGTGGTCAAATCCGGAAGGATCATCACCAGCCGGCGCCCCTCGGATCTGCCATTTTTCATGAAAGAGGTCATCCACGCCCTTTCCCGCTGACATTGATCCCGGCAAAACGTTTTCGAATCCTTCGCTAACGTGTTCTTGCGTCTACGAAAAGGGCTTCTATACGCTCGAGCGTCGGCAGGATATCAGGTTCAAGTGGTACCGGACAGCCAAACAGATTAGCCTCGGCGATGCCGGGAAGATTGGGGAAGACCACAAAGTCCCCTATCCTGCCCGCGCTGAAGGGTTCTCCTATCTTTCCAAGATCTTCGCGGGCTGTTTTATTCAAAATCGAAAAGCAAGGCTTACCCTGTTCTTCGGCAATTTTATCGATGAAGCGGGAAAAAAGCACAGATTCAAACGAAAGATCCAGTACGGCGAAAAACACGTCACAACACTCGTGAAGGCCTCGCCCGATGTGTTCCGTTCCCGCGTCTGTGTCTATTATGTATACCCAGCCGCCCTCGTGCAGGCTCTCAATAAGGTGTTGTCCCAAAACACCAAAGGGACAGGCGCATCCTTCCTTTGGTTTCCTGATCTTGCCCAGACTTATCAGGCACAAATTATCCCTTCCTCCTACGCATGAACCGGGAAGGTCGCGTACGTGCAATTCTCCCTTTCCTCCGAAAAGTTCGCAGAAAGTCTTGTTTCCATCACGGTTTTTACATTCGATCCACTTCGAAATCACTTCCCTGCCTCCGAACTCATCCGCCAGGGTCATTGCTGGAGCAGGTACGCCAAGCATGCGAGGCAGGCTTTCATTACTTTCGTCGGCATCGATCACGCAAACGGGTCTGCCATTAACGGCAAGATAACGCGCCAGAAGAGCGGCAAGGGTGCTTTTGCCACTGCCACCCCTGCCACAAAGGAGAACCCTGCACATAACGATGTATCACCTCTCAAAATTAAATACCGCTGGGGGAAATCCTTTGACCTATGAAATTTTACCATGTCTCGGGGAGCCAGGGGTAAAAAGGTGTACTGTCAAAATCGGTACCATCCGTAGTTGCAACACTACTGACAGAAGGACAGTGGTCTTCTGTGCCGTACACACGAGACCTTCAGGGCACTGATTGCGCATATGCGAAAAAAGGCGGAATCCTTAACTATGCCGATTCAAGCATGAATAATAAACCGGTAAGGTCAACCAAAAGGGCCGCGCCTGAGGCGGCCCTTTTGGTTTTTAGTTCAGAAAGGTTCAAATGCCGGACAACCCTTTTGCCGAGGTGGTACAAATCAAAAATCGCCATACCGACTCCGTCAATCACCGGTCACTTCTCGCGGAAACCTTTCGTTAAAGGCTTTAACTCAGTATTTTTCATATGTTTTCTTTTTCCAATGCTTCCTGTCCCTGGGACAGCGTGAATATATGGCGAAGAAGAACCTTCTTTGCACCTTCAACGTCACCCGACTCGAGGCAGTCAACAATACCGTAATGCATGACGGCTGAACGTTCAAGGTCCTGCATCATACCCTGCTCTTTTATCCAGTCCTCCATCGAGGCCAGGCGCAGCTGGTAGTACAGGTTGGACAAGATCTTGTAACTCCACTTGCGTCCCGACTTCTGCCATATGTAACGGTGAAACTTGATGTCCTGCTCCGCGATTGCCGCCGTTTTTTCCATCCCGTCAGTGTCTTCGCCCGCGATGGTTACCATGACGTCGATCATGGACCTGAGATTTTTGAAATCCCCCGGAGTCAGTCGATTGTTTTTCACTATGGCTTCGTAGACCCGCGATTCCAGGGCGTACCTGATGTCGACGATCTCCAGGAAATCATCCTTGTCGAAGTTCGCCACGTATACCCCTCTGCGTGGGATGTATTCCACCAGGCCCTCGTGCTCCAACTCCCTCAGGGCCTCCCTGACGGGAGCCCTGCTGATGTTAAGCTCTTCGGCTATTTCCACTTCCTGGATATGCTGGCCATGCTTCAACCGTCCCGACCAGAGTATCTCGTCTCTCAAAAACTCAACAACGCGCCTATTGAGATTTTCGTAAACAAAATTTTTTCCCCGCACCATTTACCACTCCCACTTGCTACAGGTTATTTCCCCTTTCCGCCTACGAGAAAAGACATTGCCGTCCTTACGTGCATTTCTACACCCTGGGGCAATACTGCCTCGTCTATGTCGAAAAGTGGATGATGCTGCGGGTAGTTTGTCCCTTTTTGTGCGTTCCCGGCGCCAAGAAAATAGAAACAGGAGGGTATTCTCTTTGCAAATTCCGCAAAATCCTCTCCGGCGGTCCCGATATAGTCTACCAGATTTTCAGGTCCCACTACATCGGTTGCCGTCTTTCGCACCAGCTCCGTCATGGCGGCGTCGTTTATAAGCGTAAAATTCTCGGAATTGAATTTAACCTCGCATTCGCAGCGGTGCTTGCGGCAGACGTCCTCTACGACGCGCCTGAACCGTTCCACGGGTTTTTCGGGGCTATCTGGACCACCTTCGTAAAGATACCGTATCGTACCGCCCAATTCGGCTTCGGCTGGAATTATGTTTTTAGCGGTGCCCGCTTTAAGCTGGCCGAACATGATAAGCGTGGGCTTTAGCACGTCAATCTCACGGGTCTGTATCATCTGTACCGAGGTAACTACATCGGCCGCAGCCAGAATCGGGTCGATAGCCATGTGAGGGGCTCCGGTATGCCCTCCCCTTCCCTTTATCTTTACATCGAAAACGTCCAACGCCGCCATGACGGCGCCCGGGCTCGCACCAATCCTGCCGCTTTCTATGGGGGCCCACACATGTATTGCGAAGGCGGCGTCGGGCTTTGGATCGTCCAATGCTCCTTCTTCTATCATCTTCAAGGCACCCGCTATCTCCTCGTTGGGCTGAAACACGAACAGTATCTCGCCTGGTATCTCTTCCTTGTGGCGGGCAAGGACCTTGGCTGCCACAAGCAGCATGGCCATGTGGGCATCGTGGCCGCAGGCATGCATTACTCCGTCGTTTCGGGAACGGTAGGGCGCGTCGTTTTGTTCCTGCAGGGGCAAAGCATCCATGTCGGCACGGAGCATGACGCATTTGCCGGGCCCACCTCCGCCTTTAAGGACCGCAGTCACTCCCGTTTGGGCTATCTTCTCCCTGACGTCAAGCCCCAATTCCCTGAGATAGGACGCGACTTTGGCCGAAGTTCTCTCTTCCTTGAAACCCAGTTCCGGATACATGTGAAAATCCCGCCTCAACTCGACCAGTTCGTCCTCCAGGGACAGGATTTCTTCCCGTATGTTTTCCAGAAAACTCATCTTGCACCCCTCTTTACCCGAGTCTAACCCTGCCTGGTGAAAATCTTGCGCGGGTATTTCAAAAAGGTCTCGCAGCCTTTTTCGGTTACCAGGAAGGGCTCGCTGCATTCGAAACCGAACTCGTCGAGCCATATGCCGGGCATGAGTCATACCGGGTTTCACAAAGTCAAGCGTCTTGGCTATGCCGTCGATGACGACGTCGGCGATTTCCTGAAGCTCCTTCGGGGGGTCGCCGATGTAGACCGTCCTGGAAAGCGGGCAGTGGTATCTGTACCGGACACCGCACAATTCGAGCAGGATGATATCGCCCGGCGCGTATTCCCTGTCGGCGTTCCAGCCAAGGTGCGCCGCCGATGTCCTCTCGTTGGACGGCATGATGGGAAAGATCGCGGGATGGTCCCCCGTCACCTTCTCGGTACCCTTGACCACCGCGTGGTAAACGTTCGCCGCTGCTTCACTTTCCTTGACTCCCACTTTTATGGATTCGATGGCTGTATTCATGACGTGCTCGCAGACTTCCGCCGCCTGTCTCATATAGGCTATTTCCGCAGGCGACTTTATGGTCCTTATCCAGTTTACGAGGCTCGTGGCATCGCGAATGTCCGCGCAGGGCAGTTCCTCCCGCAAAGTGTCCAGGCAGGCTCCCGTAAACCAATAGTTGTCCTTCTCCACACCGATGTTTTGCGTCTCCCAGCCTTTTTCACGGATAATGTCAGCGACAAAGCTC
>JAHDOX010000159.1 GCA_018434645.1 Synergistales bacterium
ATAGGGCGCAAGGCCTCCGCCTACGGAGTCGACGAGGACCTGGTGAGGGCTGTTATCCGCATGGAGTCAGGCGGCAACCCGAAGGCCGTTTCAAGCGCCGGTGCGATGGGGCTGATGCAGCTCATGCCCGAAACGGCAAGGATGCTGGGCGTTACCGATCCTTTCGACCCCTCGCAGAACGTGGACGGGGGAGTCAGGTACCTGAAGATGATGCTGGACAGGTATGACGGTGACGAGACGCTGGCCCTGGCGGCCTATCATTCGGGACCGGGCCGTGTCGACCGCTATGGTGGAGTGCCACCTTTTCCGAAGGTTACGCACTACGTGCGGACCGTTAGGGCCTTGCTCGAGGCGGCCAGGGGCGAATAACCGCCGCCCGGGGCCACCCGGGTTTGGGGAGGGATCCCGCGTATGGACGACGGCAAAAGGGCTTACGAGCTCCAAAAGAGGGAAGACGGCTGGTTTTTGAAGGGAACGGTGCGTGAAGAGGACCTGGATGGTCTTGTGGAGTCCCTCAAGGGGGAAGGGATCTTTCCCGCTTCAGAAGACTTGAGGGAGCTTTCGGGGAAGACCCTTGAAGAATGGACACCCGTCCCCCTGGAAGAAGTTCCGCGACCGGTGGAAGCGAGAATAACACCCGACGGCATGACCGCCGAGGTGTTTTTCCCCGAGGAAGATGGAAGGACTCCGTCGGAACGGTTCGAGCTTGCAAAGGCGGCCCTGGCCGAAGCGGGAGTTCAGGCGGGGCTGGACGAAGACATCCTCAGGGAAGCCGCCGCTGAAAAGGGCGGCAGATGGATTCCCGTAGCCTTCGGCAAGCCCGCGAAAGACGGCGTGGACGCTTATTTTGAGGTTCTCGTGGACATGAGTCGACAGGGACCGGCAGGGTCGGAATCGGAAGAGGGGAAAGTGGACCACCGCGCCCTGGGCATAATCCACAACGTGTCCAGGGGGCAGGAACTGGTACGCAAGGTTCCCATGGAAGAGGGCGAGGACGGCTTCGACGTAACGGGAAAGGTCTTGAGGGCCAGGCGCGCGAAAGACGTAAAGATAGCCGCCGGGCCATACACGGCCCTCTCCGAGGATGGCCTGACCCTGGTGGCTTCCGAGGACGGTCACCTGGTGCGGGAGGGCAGCAGATTCACGGTGTACCCCGTCTTCGAGGTCAAAGGCGACGTCGATTACGCTACGGGCAATCTGGAGTTTGTAGGAAGCATCGTCATACACGGGTCCGTGAAAGAGGATTTTTCCGTCAGGGCCGAAAAGGACCTGGAGGTCCACGGCGTGGTCGAGCGCGCCACCCTTTTCTGTGGCGGCGACATGCGCCTTACGTCGAGCGCAAGGGGCATGGATCACGGCAAGCTCGAAAGCGGCGGAAACATTTTCGTAGAGTACGTGGACCAGTGCGTCATCAGGGCGGCCAGGGACGTGGTCTTCAGGAGAGCCCTCATGCATTGTGACGTGGAAGCCGGCATGGGGGTCAGGCACACAGAGGGTGGCAAGGGCCTCATCGCCGGCGGCAGCATCAAGGCCGGAAGCGAGGTGGAATGCCTGATCCTTGGAAGCGGCATGGAGACCAAAACGGCCGTTTACGTGGGCGTCTCGCCGGGATTGCTCAGGAAAAAAAAGAAACTCCTGGCAAGCCTGGAAGAACTGGAGGACAAAAAGACGACCATAGAAAAAAACATCAAGTACCTCACGAAAATAATGAACACCAAAGGCCTTGACGACCGACAGAAAGCGATGGCGATGAAGTTCGTCGAGCTCGAAAAAACCGTTAAGGAACAGATCGCTAAACTGCGGACCGTACTCGGCGAGGTCGAAAAAACCGTAGATGCCATGAAGAACCAGGGCTGCGTAAAGGTCTGGGGCGTCTGTCATCCCGGGGTTTCCGTCACTATCCGGGGAGAAACCCTGCTTGTCAGGGAGCCCGTGGAACGTATCCGTTTCATTTACCGGGACGGCATGGTGATCATGGTTTCCCTCGACTAGAGGAAAGACAACGGGAGGCGCAAGGGAATGGCCGAGGCCAAAAGCAAGGCCCTGAAAACAGGACCCCTCGAACACATGATGAACTACTCCGACATGGGAATCACCATAATGGTGGTTCTCATAGTGGCCATGATGGTGGTTCCCCTCCCCACGGCCATCCTGGATGTGTTTTTGGCCCTGAACATTACCTTCGCCGTGGTGGTGCTGCTCACGACCTTCTACGTTCAAAACGCCCTGGAAATAGCCGCCTTTCCTTCGATCCTGCTTGTGACCACCCTCTTTCGCCTCGCCCTGAATGTGTCCACCACGCGCCTTATACTTCTTCACGGTTACGCGGGCAAGCTTATAAGCGCCTTCGGCAACTTCGTGGTCGGCGGCAATTACGTCGTCGGCGGGGTGGTTTTTCTTATCCTGGTGCTCATACAGTTTCTGGTGATAACAAAGGGAGCCGAACGTGTCGCCGAAGTCCAGGCGCGGTTTCAGCTCGATGGTATGCCCGGAAAGCAGATGGCCATAGACGCCGACCTGGGAAGCGGGCTGATCGACGAGCAGACCGCCCGAGAGCGCCGCAAGCTGGTTCAGCGCGAGGCCGATTTCTTCGGGGCCATGGACGGCGCCTCCAAATTCGTGAAAGGGGACGCCATCGCCGGGCTTTTAATCACCGTCATAAACATAGTGGGGGGAATCTGCATCGGCCTTTTCCAGCAGGGCATGACACTGCCCGAAGCGGCCCAGCGGTTCAGCCTTCTGACCGTCGGCGACGGACTGGTGGCCCAGATACCGGCTTTGATACTCTCCACGGCTACGGGTATCCTGGTAACCCGGTGCGCGGGCGAAAGCCACCTCGGAAAGGACATAACCCGTTCGCTAATAAACCACTACAGGCCGCTTTGGGTCGGCTCGGTGCTGCTTCTGGCGCTTGCCGTGGTTCCGGGCTTTCCGAAGATACCCTTCATGATGCTCGCCGGTTTCCTTTGGCTTCAGGGACATTGGGTATCCAAAAACGGCAAGGAAAAGGCGGCCGGCGAAGAAGCGGCCCGCGCCGCCTCGCAGATGCGGCCCCAGGGGGCGAAACCCCAGGAGGGATCTCCGTCAAGGGTCGCTCCCGGAGGGTTCGACAGCGCCCTGAAGCTTCTGGCGGTGGACCCGCTGGAGCTCGAGGTCGGGTACGCCCTGATTCCCCTGATAGAGGCCTCAAAGGGGGGCGACCTCCTGGAGCGGATACAGACCCTGAGGCGGCAGATGGCGCTGGAACTGGGCGTGGTGACCCCCCCGGTGCGGATCAAGGACAACCTTCAGCTCAACCCCACGTCCTACGTAATAAAGGTGCGCGGCGTTCCCGAAAAGACGGCGGAACTCATGCCCGACCAGTACCTGGCCATAGATACCGGCAACGTCAAGGGCGAGTTGGTGGGAATCCCCACGAAGGAGCCCTCTTTCGGCCTCGATGCCGTATGGATAGCCCCCGAACTGCGCTCGAGGGCCGAAGCGCTGGGATACACCGTCGTGGATGCGCCCTCCGTTTTGGCCACGCACCTTTCCGAAGTGGTCAGGGCTCACGCGGCGGACCTTTTGACCCGCCAAACCGTTCAGGAGATGGTGGACGTCGTCAAGGAGACGGCTCCTGCCGTGGTGGAGGAGATGTTCCAGTACCTGGGCCTGGGAGACGTGCAGAAAGTCCTGCAGAACCTCGTCAGGGAAAAGGTGCCCATCAGGGACCTTGCCGGGATCTTCGAAACGCTGGCCGACTACGGACGTTCCGTCCAGAGCCCAGACTTCCTCTCCGAAAGGGCCAGGGAAGGGCTGAGGCGCGTTATACTCTCCTCCTGCGTACCGGAAGAGACCAACGAACTTACGGCGGTGACCCTCTCTCCCGAGTGGGAAAAGATCATAAAGGACTCGGTCCAGGGCAACCTGGTTGAAGGCTGGAGGATCAAGATAAAGCCCGAGGACATGCGTCGTTTCGTGAGGGCCGTGGCTCACGCGACGGAGCTCCTGATGAAAGACAACTTGCCCCAGGTGCTTTTGTGCCATCCCGACGTACGTTTTTTTGTAAGGCGCATCCTTGAAAAGCATTTCCCCAACGTGACCGTTTTGGGATACAACGAGCTCGACGGAGACGTCAAACTCAAAACCGTCGGCATTGTCGACGGGGTCGCCGGGCAAGAAGACCGGGATAAATGAGGTAGACGAAAATGGGCAGGGAACGAAGGCGCAAAAGAAACAAAGAAGACGGACCCCGTGCAGGAAACTGGCTGACCACCTACGGAGACATGGTGACGCTGATCCTGACCTTTTTCGTGCTGCTTTACTCCTTTTCAACCATCGACGTAATGAAGTTCCAGAAGCTCATCCTCTCCTTCAGGGGTGCCATAGGCATCGTAGACGCCGGTGCTTCCTTCCAGGAGGACGAGGCCGTGTTTTCCGGGCAGACCATGGTAGACGCCGGCCAATCCAGGGTGGAGACCACCGATATAATGAAGGTGGCCGAGAGGCTTCGCGAAACCGTCAAGGAGCAGGGCCTGGAGAAGGAGATAACCGTGGCCGTCCAGCAGCGGGGAGTGGTGGTTTCCATCTCGGAAGGCCTGCTTTTCGGGACCGGTGTATACGAACTCACTCCCCAAGGGGTCAGGGTGGTAAATACGATAGGCGAAATCCTCGGTGAAATAGACAACCAGATCTCTGTGGAGGGGCACACGGATAACGTGCCCTTCAGAAGGGGCGGCTTCGTGGGAGACAACTGGGCGCTGTCGGCCTTGAGGGCGGCGCGGATCGTTTCCGTCCTGGAAAGGATGGCGGGCCTGGACCCCAGGAGGCTCCAGTCCGTGGGATACGGGCCGGCGAGGCCGATCATGCCCAACGATTCCGACAGGCACAGGCAGATGAACCGGCGGGCCGATATCGTCATACTGTCCGGAAACACCATTCGCTGAAAAAGTCGGCGCCGAATCGTTTTCGCCAGACTAAAACAGTGGGGTTTCACGGCTCTCGAATTCTTATACTTCCTTTTGAACTGAAAAACGGGATCACCGTCCTTTCGGCGGGAGGGATTTTTCATGAATGCCAGGGAACTCAAAAACTGCAGGATCTGCGGTAAGGTTTTCTTGCACCACGGAGGGATCGTCGTCTGCGAGGAATGCCGGAAGGATCTGGACGACATCTACATAAGGGCCAGGGATATCCTGCGGGAAAAAAAAGATAGCGAAGAGTTCGACAGCCTACGCCTCGCCGAGGAGGTTGGCGTCGACCCGATCTACATTCATATCCTCGTCGAGGGAGGCTATTTCGAAAGGGACGGTTTTGACCTCGACGGAACGGTCTCGACGAGAAAGAGCCTCGCCAGAAGCTTCGAGGCCGAGCTCAACAGGAAAAAGCGCGGCAACCAGGGGGAAAAACCCCCGTCCCGGGGGATGTTTTATGATGAACGACGCGACAAGGACCGGTAGCGCCGCGCGCAAGGTCCCGGAAAATTTTTTCAGGAAGCGGAGAAAGTATTGGGGGAAGAGGTGACGCAGCGGTGGATATGAAAGACAAGTATATGGGCCCCTTTCTGGATGAAACCGAAGAAAACCTGCAGCAACTCAACGAGTGCCTGCTGGCTTTCGAGAAAGGAGACCAGGAAGTCATCGACGAGATGTTCAGGGTGGCCCATACGTTAAAGGGAATGGCCGGAACGATGGGTTTCCGTGCCATGATGTCTTTGACCCATGCCATGGAGGACGTGCTGGACGGCGTTCGCAAGGGCTCCTGCCGCCTCGACAGGAAGGAAGACGTCACCCTTCTTTTCAATTGCCTCGATACGCTCAACGCCCTGCTGGAGGAAATCCGCAGGACGGGCGACGACGGCGGCATAGACACGACGGCCCTGGTGGAAAAGCTAAAGGAAGCCGCAGTGTCCGAACGGGCCTCGGAAAAAACGTCACAGCCCGCGCAGTCCGAAAGTGAAGGCCGGCTTCTAGAAGTGGGCGTCACTTTGAGCGACGAATGCCTTCTCAAGGGAGCCAGGGCCTATATGGTCTTCGAGGAGGCCGGTTCCCTCGGAAGGATAGTCGATTCAAATCCCCCTGAAAAGACTCTCATGGAGGGAGAATTCGAAGGCAGGGAATTCAGCTTTATCCTGGAGACGGAACGTCCGCCCGAGGCGGTGAAAGAAGCCGTCATGAGGGTGAGCGAAATCAGGTCATGCGAGATAAAAGAGCTCGTCGAAAGCGATGAAGAAAGCGGCTCCGCCGAAGGAAAAGCCCCGCGAGAATCCGGGGAAGACGAATCGCCCGAAGAGTCCGGAAACGGCTCCGGCGGCCTTAAACCGTCGGCACCGGGAGTCTACAGGACAAACCAGACCGTAAGGGTGGATGTGCAGAGGCTGGACAAGCTGCTCAACCTCGTTGGGGAACTCGTGATAGGGCGCTCCAGGATAGAGAGGCTCGCAAAAGACAGCGAGTTCAGGGAGTTCGAGGAGCCCATTCTGCAGCTGGGCAGGATCTCCAAGGAAATACAGGAACTGGTGACCAAACTCAGGATGCTTCCCATCAGCTTCATTTTCGACAGGTTCCCAAGGCTTGTGCGGGATCTTTCCACCGAACTGGGGAAGAAAGTGGACCTGAGGATAGAAGGCCGCGAAACGGAGCTCGACAGGTCCGTCATAGACGAGATCGGGGATCCCATGGTCCACCTCATACGAAACAGCCTCGATCACGGACTCGAAAGTCCCGAGGAAAGGTTGGCCGCGGGAAAGAGCGAAACAGGCCTTTTGAGGGTCCGCGCCTACCAGGACGGAAGCAGCGTGGTGGTGGCCGTAGAGGACGACGGCAAGGGCATAGACTGCGCTAAAGTCATAGAGACAGCCCTCGAGAAAGGGTTGGTGACACCCGAGCAGGCCGAAAACATGAGCGAACGCGAGGCTTACCAGCTCCTTTTCATGCCCGGGTTCAGCACCTCGAGGGAAGTGACCGACCTTTCCGGCAGGGGGGTGGGCATGGACGCCGTAAAAAGCAAGGTCGAAGCCCTGGGAGGACGGGTTTCCGTCGAATCCGTGGTGGGCAGAGGCACTTCGGTAAAGGTGAAACTCCCCATCACCCTCGCCATCGTCCTGGCTCTTTTGGTGGAAATAGGGGGCAGGACCTACGCCATTCCGCTGGAGAGCGTGGACGAGACACTTCGTGTTGAAAAGGACCAGGTAAAGGTGGTAAACGGCAGCCTTGTGACGGTCCTGAGGGGCGAGGTGCTCCCCCTGATCGACGCACGGGACTTCTACGGCCTGAAGAGGCGGCAGGAAGAGGAAGACCTGGCCATCGTGGTCATGCGAACGGGCTTTCGCCGCATAGGGTTCGTCGTCGACGAGTTCGTGGGACAGCAGGAAATAGTGATAAAGAGCTTCGGCGACACGGGTATAACCAGGATCCGCTGGTTCTCTGGCGGTACCATCCTCGGCGACGGAAGCGTGGTGCTCATCATAGACCCGGCGGCGGTAGAGGAGAGCGCCTGAAGGCATGCGTCTCGGGAGGACCTTCCTGGCGCTCGTCGCAGCGGGGTTCGTGTTTCTGGCGGGCCCGGCAGCGCCGCAACAGCCGCTTCTTTTGCCCCCTGCGGCAGACAGGGCACGGGGTGAAGCCCTCTTTGTCGAGGCTTACGAAAAAGTGCTGCAGGGGAAAGTCAATGGTGCAATGAAAGTCCTCGACGAAGCCTTGAAATGGGACTCCTACCTGGTGGAGTATTACCTTCTGAAGGGGTATTGCTGGTATCTTCTCGGTGACTATGAAAAAGCCACAGAGCTCCTTGGTCACTACCTCGAAGTTCGGCCGGAAGATGTCTTCGCCCTGGGTTTTTTGGAGCAGGTCGAAAACCGAAAGTCGATGCTGGAGGAGGTCCTCGGCCAGGGCGTGGACCTTTATGTTTCAACAGGGTCGACGGAATACTTTCCGGGCAGTATGGGAATCCCCGTTTTTTCCGTGGGCAGATTGCGCATGCCCGGCAGGCCTTCCCTGATGGGAGAACTGCTGGCCCTCTGCGACACAGCAAGAAAAAAGGCCTGGCTTTTTGGCCCTGCCGGCGAAAAAGGCGGGAGGGGCCTCATCTACTCAGGTCCCGCAGGGGGCCCGGTAGTGCGGGTCTTGCCCGTGGAGAGAGAACGTGTCTTTTTCGTGTATTCCGACGGTTCCATCCTCAGGGCTTATGTATCGGAAAAGGGTATTTCCGAAAGGGCAAGGGGCGAAACCGGCGCGGCTTCGGTTTCGGATGCGGTTTACGCGGCGGGAGATTGTCTTGTCCTTGCCGACAGGATCGAGGGTGAGATCCTTTTCGTAGATGCCGAAACGCTGGAGACAACAGGTCGCTGGTCACCGGAAACAGGCGGCTTCGAACCTGTGGCCCTCGCGTCCTGGGGGCCCTTTCTGGCCGCGGCCGACAGGAGAAACGGCGTCGTTCGGGTCCTGGACCTCAAGACCAGCAGGGAGCTTGAAGCGATAGCCCTTTCAGGTCCGGTCCGGGCCGTTGAATGGGTGAACTCGGCCAACCTCCTTGCCCTCGTCGAAGGAGGCATGCTCTACCATCTGCGTCCCGCGACGGGAAAACCTCCGGAGGCAGTGGCCGAACTGTTCCCCGAAGCGTGGTTTATGTTTTCTTCGGGACAGGGTGTAACGGTGGCGGACACGGCGCTTTACAGGTCGGCGGGCATAAGGGGACACGCCGAAGGGGGTACTTTGGTCCTCGCCAATCCGAAACCGGTGGATTCACAAGGCGACGGCCGTTTCGAACTTTACGCCAGGGTACTCATGCCTCTGGGTGCAGACGGGCGGGAAGAAATTCTCTTCCAGGGTGTTTTGGGCGGGCGCCCGGTCGAGATCCAGGCCGCATTGCAGCCTGAGGAGGATATCTTAAACCGGACGATCGACACACTTCCTTTCGTCCCTGTGGAAAAAGCGCTTTGGGAACTGGAAGACCTGTCGGGCCTTTCCGAAGTCTACGTCCTTGAGGCGGCCGGGGCTTTGGAAGATGTGTCCTGGCTCTCGAGGCTCGGGTCTTTTGCCCTTTCGCAGGGCCTGACCATCAACATCCTCGCAGAAAAGGAAATACCCACCACGATGCAGGTACGCCTGGCGGAACTCACCGGAGGGAATATCTTTCTTTCTTCCGCAAACGCCGGGTTCTTTGGCAAGCCCGTAAAATGGCGCCTGTCGGTCCGGGTGTCGGACCAGGTGGTCTTGCCGGGCGGTGGTACAGGAGGCGGGCTTTTCATCATGGGAAGATCGGGCTCCATGAACGTGGAAGACCGCTTCCCCCTGTGGAGCGTTTTCCTCGGGCCCGCAAAAACCCGACCGAAGGTTTTCGATCAACCCGGAGCGGAAGAAAAATCCACAGAAACAACACCGTAAACTTTTTCCCAGCCCGAATTCAGGACACCGAAGGTTCGCTTGCCGTTTCGGCGGCATGTCGCGTACCCTTCGAGCGTTCCCTCAGCCTTTCGCGATCTTCGGGAGGAAGGAAGACCTTGAGTTTTTCTTCCACAAGGCGCGGGTTTTCCCCGGCCTGGATGGAGAGTACGCCCTCCACTATAAGTTCCATGGAGGCCACCTTGTCGGCGGTCTGCCTGGCG
>JAHDOX010000036.1 GCA_018434645.1 Synergistales bacterium
GGCGGGTATCTTCCAAACGAAAGGCGTGAAATAGAAAGACGCCTGAGAGAAGGATCGCTTTCCTGCGTAGTAAGCACCAACGCGCTTGAACTGGGTATCGATATCGGATCCCTTGAGCTCGCTGTCTTGCACGGATATCCAGGCAGCGTGGCTTCAACCTTGCAACAGATGGGACGGGCCGGGCGCCAAAGCGACCTGTCGGCGGCAGTCCTGGTGGCTTCATCCTTAGCATTGGACCAGTTCCTGACTTCCCAGCCCGACTATTTCTTCGGCGCCTCACCGGAACAGGCCAGGATCAATGCGGACAACCTTTACATTCTGGTAAACCACATCAAGTGTGCGGCTTTCGAGCTCCCCTTCAAAAGGGAAGAGACTTTCGGCAAGGAAGACACAAGAGAGATCCTCGAATACCTCGAGGCAAACGGCGTGGTTCATCAGGCAGGAGACAGGTACCACTGGCAGGCCGACTCCTTCCCTGCCGAGTCTCTGTCGCTCAGGAGCGCCACCAGCGAAAACTACGTGATCATCGACATCACCGAGACGTCAAAGCCCGTCGTCATCGGCGAGGTGGACCGACCAAGCGCCCCGATGCTCATCCACCCCGAAGCGATATATTTTCATGGCGGTGAACCATATCAGGTGAAGGAACTGGACACCGAAGGCATGCGCTGTTATGTAAAGAGAGTCGACATTGATTACTACACCGACGCCGACATGGCGGTCCGCTTCCAGGTCCTTGACACCTTCGAAACACAAAACCAGTGGGGCTGGGGCGAGGTGCTTCTCGCCTCGAGACCGACGGTTTACAAGAAAATCCGCCTTCACACTCACGAGAACGTCGGGTACGGACACATTCACCTGCCCGAAGACCAGATGCACACCACAGCTTGCTGGTTCAGCCTGCCCACGGGGATAGTCTGGGAAGGGTGGTCCGAGGACCGGAGGAGTTCGGCCCTGACGGGCCTGGCCCATCTGATGAGAGGAACGGCCCCGCTTTTTCTGATGTGTGACCGTCACGACCTCAGGATTCACAGCATGGTCAAAGATCCCTTTCTTGGCGGAGCCGCCGTCTATCTGGCGGACAACTATCCGGGGGGCGTAGGCCTCGCAGAGGCCGCCTTCGGGATCAGGGATCTTCTGCTCAAGGCTTCCGCCGAAGCACTGGCCGGATGCCCATGCGAGGATGGTTGCCCTGCCTGTGTGGGTGCCCTTGGCTCGCAGATGCGATCCAAAAGGGACACCCGGTTTCTGTTGGATACGTTGATAGAGATGAACCGTTGACCCTCGGGAGGCGGTCGGCCAAAAGATGGAAAAATCAAAAAGGCTTGAACGACTTCTAGGTCCCTTAAAAACCGGAATGCCCCGGACAGGGGAACGCGAAATATCAGGGCTTCCCGACGGTAAATGGCTCGAAGACGGCGTATACCTGGTTGAAGAATCCTTTCCCCTCTCCCGGCACCATGGCAAGGTTCCCCTTAAAGATCTTTCCTGCGCAGCTGAGGTTCTCTCGGAGTGGGGAGCCACGGAAAACGCCGTTTTTCTCGACCTCGAAACAACAGGTCTTGCGGGCGGAACCGGCACATACGCCTTTCTGGCTGGAGCCGGCAGGGTAATTGGAAACGCCTTCGTGGTCAGGCAGTTATTTCTTTCCACTCCAGGAGCCGAAAAACCCTGGCTTGACCACCTTTTCGAATGGATCGCACCGGCAAGTGGATTCGTGACCTACAACGGAAAGCGTTTCGACCTGCCGATACTTCAGACCCGAGCCATTTTGAACAGGAAGACCCCCCCAGGCGAAGAAAAAGGACACCTGGATTTGCTGTACCTGGCGAGGGCACTGTGGAGAGGACGCCTTCCCGATTGCAGGCTGGGAACCATTGAAGCCGGCATCCTCGGAGTAAACCGCGAATACGAGGACGTTCCAGGCTGGCTGGTCCCACAACATTATGCCGATTTCCTTCGAACCGGCGACGCGCGCCCTCTCTCGGGCGTCTTTATCCATAACAAAACCGACATTTTATCGCTGGCATCTCTCAAAATATTTACTGCGGCCCTTCTCAAGGGAAACGCAGGCTCTTTCGACGACCTGCTCCGTTGTGGAGACCTTTGGGCCTCCCGCAACAGGCTCCAGGAAGCGGAAAAACTTTGGTGCCTGGCAGGGAAGCACTCTTCGGAAGATATCACCAAGGCCTGCCTGAGGCTTGCCTTTGCCGCGAAACGGCGCCAACGGTGGGACCGGGCGGCAGAACTTTTCGAACGCAGCCTGGGCGACCGCTCCTCGCAGCTTGCGGCACTCGTCGAATTGGCCAAAATCTTCGAGCACAAATTCCGAATGTACGAAAAAGCCCTTGAATACGCGGAAGAAGCCCTGGCAAGACACAGAAAAACCCGCCCCTTCGCTGAAGTCGGCAACTGGTCATACACGAAAGGCGACCTGCTTAAAAGGATAGAGAGGCTGAGGAAAAAGATAGCCGAGAGGACTTGACAAAAACGCCCTCGCCGCGCAAATGTTATAGTTGAAACGGGTAAAGTTTCCCTTTTCATCACAACATGCTGAAAATGTAAAGCCCGTTTTGCCGGCTTTACGGACAACCGGAAGGAGGTTTTAGTGATGAACGTTCCGGCTCACATATTCAGGGAATATGACATCAGGGGTAACGCCGAGGAAGAGCTGACTTCCGGAAATGTCCGGGCAATAGCTCACGCCTACGGTACGTTTCTGGCAAGAAAGGGTGTCGATAAAATAACTATCGGAGGCGACATCCGGCCATCTACGGCACGTATAAGGGAAGACGTAAAAGAGGGAGTCACCTCTGCCGGTATCGACGTCATAGACATCGGCACCGTCACTACTCCGATGCTTTACTGGAGCTTTTTCCATTTCGACGTTTCCGGGGGCGTCATGATCACCGGAAGCCACAATCCACCTGAATTCAACGGTTTGAAGCTGGCTTTTGGAAAAACCACGCTATATGGCGAACAGATCAAGGACATCCATCGCATGATCGAAGCGGGAGACTTTTACAAGGCCCCGAAAAAGGGGAGCGTTTTGCTTGAGGACATAAGTGGTCCCTATCTGGACATGCTAGTGTCGAAAATAAAGCTTGGCGACAGGAAACTCAAGGTCGTCACCGATTCCGGGAACGCTACGGCCGGGCCTTTCATAAACGACTTTCTGAAGCGGATAGGCTGCGACGTAGTCCCCCTTTTCGCGGAACCCGACAACCGCTTCCCTAATCATCACCCCGACCCTACTAAGAGGGAGAACCTCAAGGACCTCATCGAAACGGTCTGCCGCGAGGAAGCCGACGTCGGTCTCGGATTCGACGGTGACGCGGACAGGATAGGCGTAGTGGACGACAAGGGCAACGTAGTGTGGGGCGACATCCTAATGGCGCTTTACTGGCGCGAGATCCTGCCCAAGCATCCGGGTACCAGGGCTATCGTCGAAGTAAAAAGCTCCCAGGCCCTTGTGGACGAAATAAAACGCCTGGGAGGCAAAGTGGTCTGGTGGAAGTCGGGGCACTCACTAATAAAGGCAAAGATGAAGGAGCTCGGCGCCCTCTTTTCGGGAGAAGTTTCGGGTCACATGTTCTTCGCCGACGAATATTACGGTTTCGATGACTCTTTCTATGCCGCGGGCAGGTTGCTGAGGATCCTCTCTAACGACGAAAGGCGCCTCTCGGAAATGCTGTCCGGCATACCCGTATACTACAGTACAGCTGAAACCAGGGTCCCCTGCAGCGAAGAGACCAAGTTCGAGGTCATAGAGAGGATAAAAGAAAGCGCTCTTAAGGATTTCGACGCTATAACCGTCGACGGCGTCAGGATCCTCTACCCCAGGGGGTGGGGCCTTGTGCGGGCTTCCAACACTCAACCGGTGCTTGTAGCCCGCGCCGAAGGGAAAACCCAAAAGGACCTCGAAGAATACGCGGCAGATCTCAAGCGCCGCATGATGGAAGCAGGCGTAGAGGATTTCGACTGGGAGTACTGATAAAAGACCGGGGAGCAGGACTCTTTCGGAGCCTGCGCCCCGTCAATTTTTTTGAAAACTCCCTTTACTCTCAAACAAGTCAAATTGCGTAATCGCCTGCGAGCGGCATGTCTTGTAATTCAGGCAGACATCTTTTCGCCTGCGTTTTCCCTTCGCCAAAAGGGCCATCGAAAGGGTGTCCAAGTGAGGATTTATATGTTTTTTCTCATCTTTTTTTCCGTTTACGGCCTGGCCAACTGGTACATAACAAGTCGAATCTTCAGCATCGGGCCGTTTTCGGGAGGCTGCAAGGTACCCGCAAGGCTTGCCTGGCTGCTGCTTGTACTTGCTTTCCCGATTGGAAGCATTTGCAGTCATCTTTGCAGACTCTTGTTACTGGACCGGTTGCTTTGGCTTGGAAGCTGGTACCTTGGCTTGATGACGTATTCCCTGTTATTTTTCGCAGCTTTAGACATATGGAAGCTAATAAATTTGCCATGGCGCCGGGTGCGGGTACAGGAATACCGTCTCTTTCCAGTTTATATCCTTGTCATGATCGTCATCCTGGCCGTCGGACACATCAACGCCACACAGCCTGAAATACGGTCTTTTGAAATATCCCTTCCAGGCGTTCAGGGAAAAAGTACATTACGAGCAGCCCTTGCTTCGGACATACACGCCGGGATAATGGTCAACAATCACTGGCTGAACAAGATCGTCGATACCATCAACGAAACCGAACCCGATATCGTTTTTCTCGTTGGCGACATAGTGGACAGCGACGTGACCCAGGCTCACGAGGAAAAGCTTTCCGAGGTGCTGGCGGGACTTAACGCGCCTCTTGGGGCATATGCCGTCACCGGGAACCACGAGTACTACACGGATACGGCCGAGGCCGTAAAGGCTATCGAATCAGGTGGCGTGGAGGTGCTTCTCGATGAAGCTCGTGAAATCGGAAACCTCTTCGTCCTGGTGGGAAGGAAAGACATCCAGGCAGAACGATTTGAAGGTTCCCTCAAAAGCCTGCGGGAAATCCTGGAAGGTTCAAACAGCGATCTTCCGGTAATAGTACTGGACCACACACCTGTGCGGCTTGAGGAAGCGGCTGAGACCGGTGTCGCGCTCCAGCTTTCTGGACACACCCATAATGGACAGCTTTTCCCTTTCAATTTCGTCACCGGGATGATCTTCGAACGGGACTGGGGCTTTCTCAGAAAGAAAGGCACTTTATTCTACGTCAGTTCCGGTGTCGGCACATGGGGACCACCCATCAGGACCAGTTCGCGACCCGAGGTTGTGCTTTTCGACATCACTTTCGACACGGTAGACGATTTAAAGTAATTACATTAACAAGAATACCTCGGTGCCAAAAGCTCCCACATCCGCGCCAGTTCGTCCTCCTCGCAGGCCATTTCGGTAAAGATCCTATTTTTGCCCTCCTCCCGCAGACGAACACCTTTACCTTCCGTCACGACCCCCACTTGTTTCAGATTACACAAACCTTTCGCAAAACGTTTTTCCGCTTCCCGGGCACATTCCGGCGGCAATGTGACGGCCAGCCAGCCGATCCCCTTCACGGCACCCACGATCGGATCGACATGGGATAACAAGAGATCTTCTCCGACCCGCTTTACCCGCCACATCTTCACCAAAAGTGGATCCCAGGACAACGGCAGAATCGGAATGCTTTCCCACCGTATAGGGATAAACATAACGTTTCAAAACTTCAAGAGGAAACTTCGACATCCCGTGACTCCTCCATTATCCGCACGTAGTAAGTCCACTCTCCGTAGGGCACCCGCCTTACCCGCCCCTCATCGACAAGACGTTCAACGGTTTTTTTATCGGCGCCGTGACGACTCAGCACTTCTTCGACGGCATCGCTCCGCATGGGATGAACGGCTGTGATGTTCAGGATTTCCTCTGCGGGGTCGTCGGTAACGATGAAAGCGTTGCCTTCATATCCGGTCAGCGTCTCCACAGGTATCCCCTTTCCAGCAAAAATAGCATAGGCCGCCGCGACGGCATCGGCTTCCGGCATGCGGACCCATGAAGCCGTCGGCGGTCGGGTGGGAATGGAGATATAGGCAGTATCTACCTTCAACCTTGAAAATATGAAGCGGGCAATACCTTCCAGCTCCACTGGTCCATCGTTAAGGTCTTTCACAAGCATGGTCTCGGTGCAGAGAGTTCCCTTGTACGAGCGGGAAAACTCCTCCATCCCGTCGAGAATGTCATCATGGGAAAGGGACGGGTGAGGCCTGTCCACGCGACTCCACAGATCCTGTGAGATGGCATCGATCTTCAGGCTGACCCAGTCCGCAAGGGCAAGCTCTTGCCGCACATCGGACCTCCAGATGAGGGAAGCGTTGCTGATGACCGCAACGGGAACGCCGGTTTCCTTCAGTTTCGAGATCAACTCCCCGAGGGCGAGATCAAGTGTGGGCTCACCATCGGGAACGACGGTCAGGTAATCGGTCTTTTCACCTTTGTCTTTCAGCCGACTGAGCCTGCTTTTTACAAGACCGACCAGTTCCTGAGGGTCACTGTAGCGCCGGCGAGTTATCTCCATCTTCAGTGTCCGACCGATTTGACAGTAGACACATGTGTACGAGCAGACCTTGTAAGGGATATTGTTGATGCCCAGGCTAAAACCCAGTCGCCTGGATGGGACCGGACCGAAAATGCTCACAACAGCCACCTCTTTTGATAACCTGCCGACAGGGCCACGGGATGCCTCTTTCCTGCTGTTTCTGGATATACGAAAGGCGACGCTTTTTCCTGCACCGCCTCAAATACGAATCCAAAAACGCAAAGAAGAAGCTTCAAGGTGTTGAAACCGTCATCGTCTTGCCCACAAAAAGGGGCTCGAAAGCTTCCTTGA
>JAHDOX010000006.1 GCA_018434645.1 Synergistales bacterium
TGATCCCCACAACCGCCGGTACGGGCTCCGAGGTCACCTTTACCTCCGTTCTCATAAGAAAAAGCGACGGCTTCAAGGGCGGTATAAATGACGAAAAGCTCTTTCCCGACTATAGCATTCTGGACCCCGAACTGACCGTCACCATGCCGCCGCGGGTTACGGCCGCCACGGGTATGGATGCTTTGATCCACGCCCTTGAAGCCTATGTCGGCCGCCAGGCTTCTCCTTTCAGCGACATGTTCGCCGAAGAAGCGCTGGTCCGTATCGGCCGATGGATAAGGGTCGCCGTTAAAAACGGGCGCGACATCGAGGCAAGGAGCGAAATGATGCTGGCCGCCCTTTACGGCGGCATAGCCCTCGCCAATGCCGGTGTCGGAGCCTGTCACGCCCTTTCCTACCCCCTTGGCGCCGTATATGGTGTTGGCCATGGGGTGGGAAACGCGCTTTTGATACCCTACGTGGCGCGGTACAATTGTCAGGCCGCTCCAGAGCGGTACGCCGACGCGGCGGAACTTCTCGGGTATTCACAAGACGAGAGCGACCCGCTTTTTGAACGGGCAGAGCTTTGCGCCGACGTTCTGGAGGAACTGGTTTTCGACCTGGAGCTTCCGGCCACCCTCGAGGATCTCGATGTCGGAATCACGCCGGAAAGTCTGGAAGGTCTCGCGGAAAGAGCGATGGCCGTTTCAAGGCCGATGGAGAACAATCCCAGAGAGATGAAAACAGAGGATTGCGTGAACATTTACAAGGAGGCGATGGCGTAATGCCCGGTTTCGAGCTTTTCGATCAGAGGGAAATCGATGCGGTTACCGATGTATTGAAAAGGAAGATGGTCCACAGGTACTCCTTCCAGGATAAAAGAGGCGGCATTTACCGTGTGGCCGAGTTCGAACGTGCCGTGGCCGACAAGATGGGGGCGAAATATTGCCAGGCCGTAAGCAGCGGCTCGGCGGCCCTTTACGTGGCTATGCGGGCTTCCGGGATAGGGCCCGGAGACGAGATCATAACCTCCGCTTTCACCTTTATCGCCAGCGTGGAGGCGATACTGGAGTGCGGGGCGGTGCCGGTCCTGGCGGAGATAGACGAAAGCCTCAACCTCGACCCCGGTTCGGCGGAAGAACTGATAACAGACAAGACGAAGGCAATAATGCCTGTCCACATGTTTGGGGCCTCTGCCGACATGGACACTTTCAGGGAAATTTGCGACGAATACGGGTTGCTTTTGTTCGAGGATTCCTGCCAGGCCATGGGCGCGACCTACAAGGGCAGCCCCGTTGGAACGCTCGGCGATTGGGGAACTTACAGCCTGGACCCCTACAAGCTTTTGACCGTTGGCGAAGGCGGACTGATAGTGACCGATGACGAAGAACTTTACGACAGGGCGCGCTATTATCACGATCACGGGCACATCCACGACATGGATATTCCCAGGGGCGCAGAGGGCAAGGCCTGTCTCGGATTTAATTTCAGGATGAGCGAAATCCAGGGGGCACTCGGGCTGGTGCAGCTCGAAAAGCTGGACGGAGCCATAGGTCAGCTCAAGGCCAACAAAAAAAAGATACTCGAAGGCTTCAAGATCCCCGAGGACGTAGAGCTCAGGGACCTGCCGGACCGCGGGGGGGAAATAGCCACCCAGCTTGTCTTCTTGATGCCCGACGCCGAAAGCGCCAGGGACTTCCAGAAGGCCTCGGGCGAAGCCGGAGAAGCTTGCGGCATCCTTTCGGGCAACACGTGGCACTATGCCCGCCACTGGAAAACGCTTCGGGAAGGAGCCTGTTACAGCAGGATCCGCTGCCCCTTCGACTGTCCCTTTGCCGGTGAATTACCCTCCTATAGGCCTTTGGAATGGGCGAGGACCCATGAGATCCTCGACCGTGCCGTGGTGTACGGAATGGATATCTTCATGGACGACGCCAGGATCGAGCGGATGCAAAAGGCTGTCAGGGCTGGCTTCAAGGCGGCGCTTTAGGTAAAATGAAGGAAAAACGCGGCGGGGCGCATGGGGACAAAAAAGAGATCGCCGGTCCCGCCGCAATTTTTGTTTTGTCCGACGGCATCAGGGGGCATGAAAACCAGTCCCTGGGGATTGCCTCGTGGCTTTCGGACTCAGGGGCCCGGGTAGAGCTCCTGAGGGTGCCTCAATCACGAGGTTTAACTCGCCTTTGGCGCCTCAGGGGTTCCTCCAGGCGGCTCCTTTCGGGCAGCGTGGAAACTTGCCGTCGCTGGCTCGAAAAAAACGGCGGATCGGGCCTCGTTGAAAATGTAACAAAGCTGATGCACAAGTCGGGCACCCCACCGGAAAAAACCCTTTTTCTTTCCGCCGGCAGCTCCGCAGCACCCTACTGCCTCGCCCTGGCCCGGTTTATGAAAGCCAAATGCTGTACCGTGATGACGCCTTCCGTCCTGGGGACTGACCCCTTCGATTTTGCCGTTGTCCCTTCTCACGATAAGCCCAAAGGGTCGGAAAACGTCTATGTCACCCTCGGTGCTCCAAACATGATTCGTCCACAATTGCTGGAAGAAGAAAGGGAAAAACTCACCCGGCGTTTTCCTCCGTTGCGGCAAAAAAGATGGGGTATCCTTGTCGGCGGCGACGACAAAAATTATCATATCGGGCCGGAATGGGTCGCTTTGTTTATGAAAAAAATTTTAAAAGCAGCAAGCGAGACCGGGGCCGACCTTTACGTGACGACGTCCAGGAGGACGCTCACGGAAACCGAAGAAGCCCTGCATAAAGCAGCTGGAGGAGAGGCTGCCGTCCGCATGCTCCTTCTGGCTTCAAAAGACGAGTGGAACCCTGTTCCGGGGATGCTCGGCCTCTGCAATCGCATCCTCTGCACCGAGGACTCGGTGTCCATGATCTCCGAGGCGGCAACGGCAGGACACAGGCCGGTGGTCCTCAGGGTGGACAGGAAAAAGTCGCTGCCGGCTTGTTTTGGGAAACTCGTCTTTTTTTTATCATCGAAAGGGTTCGTCGGCGAAAACCGCCTCGTTGGCGCGCCGAAGTTCGAGATGATGATAAAATCCTTCGAGGAGCGGGGCCTTTGCCTTTACCTTGAAGATATGGAAGGTTTGAAGGAAGCCCTGGTGGATGATGGAAGCCGCACGGATGGTGATTTCAACGAAGCCCGCAGGGCGGCGGAGTGGATACTGAAAAGGTGGGACCGGTAACTCATGAAGATAATGCAGATCCTGCCCGAATTCGAAGAGGGCGGCGTTGAGCGTCATGTCCTCTGGCTTTCCAACGAGCTTGTGTCCAGGGGGCACGAAGTGACCGTCGTTTCGGCGGGGGGGAAGCTCGAAAATCAGCTGGATCCGGGGGTCAGACACCACAAACTTCCCGTCCACCTTAAAAATCCGGCTACGGCGGCATGGTGCGCCTTGAAGATAGCCCGCTTCGCCAGGCAGGATAAATATGACTTGCTGCACGCCCACTCACGTGTTCCCGCGTGGATAAGTTACTGGTGTTCCTCGATCGTGAAAGTACCCTATGTCGTGACGGTGCATACTTGTTTCGGTAACAGGTCGAGGTGGTTATATCTTCCCTACAGAAAAGCGAAGGCGAATATAAGTGTCTCCTCTTCGGTTAAGGACAGCATGGGGAGTATCGTTTCTTCCAATAATTTAGTTATAAAAAACGGTATAAAAGCTCCCCCTGACACTTGGAACAAGAGGAGGCATGACATTGTCCGGTTCCTTTTTATCGGAAGGCTCTCTCCGGTAAAGGGCATACAGGATATATTTTCAGCCTTTTCAAGGATCAAGACGGAAAAATGGCGTCTGGATGTGCTGGGCGACGGTCCACTGATGGAAAGCCTTAAAACAGATGCGCAAAATGAGCCCTTGAAGGGAAGGGTTTTTTTACACGGTTTTTGCGAAAACACGGAAAAGTGGCTGAAGGAATGCGACTGTTTTCTTTTCCCCTCGTATTACGAGGGGATGCCTCTTACGCTTGCCGAGGTTGTCTTAATGCGAGTCCCCTTTATCGTTTCAGACATTCCCGAAGTAAAAGAACTGACTTCGGGAGAGGGCGTCCACCTCCCTCCCGGCGACGTCGATTCTTGGGCCGACGCCATCGGGAGGGTCGTAGGTGGTACGATGGAACTCAAGATCCCGTCGGCAAGTTCGGTGCCGACCATTGAGGAGATGGTCGACAAGACATTGGAAGTATATGCATCGGTCCTGACGTAAAAGGAGAGCAGGCAGGCGTGAAGGATCACCTTGAAATATCGTTTTCGGGAACGGAAAGAATACTTCTGAACAGACACAGCGCGATGGGGGATGTGCTTAAAGCTTTTCCTTTCGCGAAGGCTTTCAAGGAAACCTGGCCTCGTTGCAAATTGACGTGGTTCGTCTGTCAACCCTGGGATGAGCTTGTGAGACCCCAGCCGTTTGTAGATGACGTCATAGTATGGGAACAGCGAGCCCGCAACAGGGATTTCCTGAAAGCCATTCTGGAAGTGAGAAAGCGCCGTTTCGACGTACTGGTGTGCCTGCAGGGAACGGACAGGGGAGCCCTTCTTTCGTTGCTTTCAGGCATACCCGTGAGGATAGGCGGACACCGGTGGGCGAATTTCGCGTACACAAATGTCTCGGGCGATCCCGCCCATGTGCTGGGTGTGGATATGGAAAAATGTGAGAGACCTTTTTTTTACGTTCCAGAAGCTTCCCGGGAGTTCGCAAAAAGACGCCTGGAAGGTTTTCCTCGTCCGTGTTTGGCCGCCGTAATCGGAGCCAGCAAGAAAGTCAAAAGATGGCCTGTCGCTTCATGGATCGAGCTCGCAAGACTACTCAAACGGCACGGGTGGACTATTGTACTGATCGGTCAAGGCAGGGATGAGGAAGAAATGGCAAAGGAGATCGTTACCGTTTCCTCCGGGTCGAATATCGTGAATATGGTGGGAAAGACAAGCCTGCTGGAGACGTCTGCCTTGATTGACGCATGCGACGTCGCTTTGGGAGGAGACACGGGTCTTCTCCATATGGCCTATATTATGGATGTTCCCGCGGTGGGACTTTTCGGCCCGACGCTCCCCGAGCGGGTGGGGCTCGCCGGGCTGGACAAGTATTTCATTGCCTCTTGCAGTGAGGCAGGTTGCGAGCGGTGGGACTGTCCAAAAAAAGAATGCCTTGGACTTATCGATCCGAAAAGAGTCTCGGAGGTCTTGTCGGATCTTGTTTGAATTTTGCCGGAAGCGGCAGAAAATAACCGCAGAAACCGGAACGTTGTCGGTCTTTTAACCGGAAGAGGTGCACGATGAAAATCGACCCGAAGAAAATTCAAAAGGTCGCCGTCATTGGGCTTTCCTGCCTCGGCGACATGCTGCTCGCCTCGGCGGCCCTGTGGAACCTCAGGCGGTTTCTTCCAGAGGCCGGGTTCGTCCTCTGGGTCGGCCCTGTTTCGAGGGTCGTTGTGGATAAAGACCCGCTCTGGGACGAGGTGAGGACCTACGACAGGTCGAAAGAATACAAGGGCCTGGCGGGCAGGCTGAAGATAATAAGGGAACTGAGAAAAGAAAAGTTCGACCTCGTGATAGATCTGAGGTCGTCCCTTCTGCCGCTTTTTTCCGGGTGCCGTTACAAACCCCTTTGGGGAGCGCGGGAGGTTTTACTCCCCAAGAGGATGCACGAGGCGGAGCGAAATATCTATGCCATGTCGACCTTGGGGGTTCCCGTTTTCAGCAGACAACTCCGCTTTCACGTTCCACGGGACGACCGGCTCGAGGCTTCCAGGATATTGCAGGAACGCGCGGCAGGCCGGACGTTCGTGATGATGAATCCCGGAAGCCGCAACCCTAAAAAGAGGCTCCCCCATAAATTGTGTGTAGAACTCGGCAAAAGGCTCATAAAAGAGCACAGTGCCGTGGTGGGGCTCATGGGCTACGCGCCGGAAGAGGAAGCGGCTGCGAAGGCCATCGCGGCCGAGCTTGGAACCGATGTGATCGACCTTTCCGGAAAACAAAGGCTTTCTTTGACCGCCGCGTACATGGAACGGGCCGGGCTTTTCGTTACGGGAGACACGGCGGCCCTGCACGTCGCGAGCGCCCTCGGGACACCCACGGCCGGCGTCTATGGGCCCTCCCGCCCCGACCGCTACGGACCCTGGGGGAACCGTCACAGGGTGGTTTTGGCTCCTTTTGACTGCGCTCCCTGCAATGACAAAGGATGCGTAAAAGGAGAAGATTTCCGCTGCCTCGAGCACGTCGATACCGGAAGCCTGTACGAAGCCTGCACGGAACTGTTGATTCGGGCGAATACAAAGGAGACGGCCGATGAAAATACTCCATTACGTTGACGAAAACAACCTCTCGTGGAGCAGGCCCTGGCTTCAGCTTTTGGAAGAGATCGGAAAGCATAAGCAAACAGGGCAAATGATTTTGTGCAGACCGGGCGGTACTCTTGAAAAACAGGCCAAAGCCGCGGGGTTTCGAGTGGTTACATATAAGCCGACCGCGGCATGGTGTCCCCGGCTTTGTCCGGGTCTCGGGCGGATAATTCGGGAGGTTTCGCCCGACCTCATACATACCAGGCTTTCTGCGGCGGCGGGACTCGGTGGCTACTGGGGGCGGAAACTTGGGATCCCGGTGGTTGCCACGGTGGACAAGTACCCGAGGAAAAAATATTACGAAAACGCCTCCGTCGTGGTGGCTTCGTCAAAAGATGTGGCGCGACATATGAGAGAGCAGGGCGTCGAAGATGAAAAACTTTTCGTCGTCAATAATTCCATACGTGTGAAAGAATATGAGCCTGACGGAAAGACCAGGCAAAAGTTCAGGGAGGAGGAAGGGGTTTCCCGGGAGGAAATTCTGCTCCTTGCCATGGGGCGCTTCGTCCCCTGGAAGGGCTTCGACCTTCTGATAGAAGCTGTTTCTTCCTTTGAGACAAAAATGCGCGTTTCGCTTTGGATCGTCGGCGACGGTCCTATGGCCCAGGACCTTGAGCGAAA
>JAHDOX010000017.1 GCA_018434645.1 Synergistales bacterium
ATGAAAAGCGCAGGTACGGGAAGTCCTGCGGAAACAAGCATATGATGGGTAAGCCATTTGTCAAGGGCAAGGGCCATTGTAACAGAGTCCGAGCCAGCATAGGGGATGTCCAGCATCTCGAGGATAGCCGGAACCTGCGATTCACGACCCCTGGTGATTCCGCGCCCCTCAGCTATATTGACCACGAAGTCGGGTCCGGCGCTCCGCAAGTCTTCCGTGAAGCGATCATTCTGCTCAATGAGGACAACATCGAACCCGCAGGATTCTATGTTGTCCTTTAGGTTTTCAACTGTTTCAATACAATCATATTCTTCGTACCTGTCATCGGCCTCTTCTTTCGATGCGGCCCGGCGGAGATTGTAAACCAGCCCTATTTTCCGCACCGCTTTGAGGCCGGATTTGGATGACGATCCAGGATCTTCCTTTTTCATTAGTTTTTCGCCCCCTGCAAGCGAGAGATCTCCCCTTTTCGGGGAGGTTAAAACGGTCTGGAATTTGAATTTTCCCAGTCTCCCGCAGACGTCACCTCCGTCGGATTTCCGGCATCCTGTCTTTTACAGGCTGTCTTCAAGCGATCCATAAAACAAAAGACCCGCATAAAGCCTCGTGGCTTCTTTTGCGAGGTCTCGGACCGAAGAATCTCAGGGGGCGGAAATCGGCGCCTCAGCGGCGCTCGCATCCTTGTCAAAAATGCCGGATAACCCCTGTTGTGTGCTCTTCTTTGCGGATAATATCACTCTTACGGTAAAATACAAGTCCGGCTTGTGCATTTATCGCAGACATGACTTCTGAAGCATTTGCAACCATGTACTTTTTGGGGAGAGCGTCAAGTTGAAAATAAAGATATCCGGATTTCTTTGGGTCCTGGCAGTAATAATTTTTCTAGCGGCCCCGCAGGCTGAAGCCGACACGGTGACCAGGGGTGAGCTTGTCTCGGTTATCGTATCGACACTCGAACTGCCCGTGTGGTCGGGAAACAGGTACTTCAAAGATGTGCCTGCTTCCCATCCTTATGAAAGAGCCGTTGAATCCGCGGCCGCGCAGGGGATACTACCGCCGACGGAAAAATTCTACCCCGATGTGGAAGCATCCCGGGCGGAAGCTCTCCTTTATTCCTTGAGAAGCCTGGGCCTTTCGCGTGAAGCATCAATCCTCGGCAATCTTCCCTTTGAAAGGCATCAAGGCCTTCCGGAATACATACAGCCTTATTTTCGCATCGCCCAAAGGATGACCCCCGGACCTCCGGACGTTTTCCTGTCTGGACCTGAAGGTGTCTTGCAAAAGGAAGATCTGGTCTCCTTCAGGCAATGGCTTTTGTCATGCAGGAAGCACCTTTTGTGGGAGGAACGCTTTAAAGGCAGCAGGACCACATTGGTCCTTCACCGGGAAAACGCGGGAAGACCGCCGGCCAGCTGGGCGATACAGGCAGGGACCTTTCCCGTTGAATCGCCCGAGGCCATGGCGCTTTTGTCGAAACTCAAGGCACGGGGGCTCCCAGGCGTTATCGATGAACGGCCTTCGGGCAGGGTGGTTCTTGTGGGTCCCTTTCTTCATTACGTAGAAGCCTGGGCAAAGACAGACCTGGTTAAAGACATCGGGACGACTCGAATTGTCTCCTTCGAAGATCGACCTTCCGGGGCCCTTTTCTGGAGCGCAATCGTGGCCGATATCAACCGGGAAATGCCGAAAATCGTCACGGCCGGGGAAATTGCCGGGCGCAAGCAGCCTTTGTCGTGGATTGCGCAAAACTCCGGCGCCGAGGGAGCCGTCAACGGCGGATTCTTCAATGGAGTACATATAATAGGCAGTCTTGTCACGAGAGGCTTTCCTGTCAGCGGCCCCTGGAAGGGCCGTTCGGCCATCGGATGGAACAACGATGGAACTTTCCATTTCGGGTCCGGGTGGTTCAGGGCGGTCCTACGCTCCGGTGAACAAACGCTGGAGATAAACAGATTCAACATGGCTCCCGCGTCCAACGAGGCAGCCTTGTATTCCCCCCATATTTGGTACTTCGCGACGGGCATCCCGGACGATGCCACCGAGGGGAAGGTGACTTCGGGAAAACTCCAGGAGATCAAGGGGGCCCACCTGTCGAACCATTTCGTGCCCCGCGACGGGTACCTCGTTATAGCCCGCGGCTTTTCGGCCAACAAACTGCGACACTTTGCCAAGGGTGAGACCATAAAAATCGAACTCCTCTGGCAGGAAGAAAACTTTAAAAAGTGCACCGAGGTACTCCAGGCAGGCCCGATGTTGCTCCTTGACGGCAAACACGCCCTGACCCCTGAAGGTTTTTCTGAAAGCGTCATCAGGGGGCGACATCCAAGGTCCATTGTGGGAACCGACGGGGAAAGCCTCTGGTGGATCGTAGTCGACGGGCGCGACTCATGGCATAGCCGTGGATGCACCCTTGAAGAAGCAGTATCCCTGGCTTCCGATTTAGGCCTCCGGAATGCTTTGAACCTGGACGGCGGCGGTTCTTCCTCTATGTGGTGGCAGGGATCGATCGTCAACAGCCCTTCGGGTAACGCTGAACGGCCATTGCCCTACGCCGTCGTTTTCTGAAGCCCGGAGCCTGGTTGTTCCTTGATCCAAACATCCCGCTGGGGGAAGGGTATGACTATGCCTTCGCGGTCAAAAGCCTCTTTAAGGCGAAGCCGGTATTCGCGACCCACAAACCACTGCTCACCTGGCATCGTTTTTATAAGGGCCCTCAAGTTTATGGAACTGTCGGCAAATTCCAGAATACCCTGGATTGACGCGTCTTCCATGATCTTGTCAGGGTGATCCTCCTTAAGCTTGCCGGCTACTTCCTCCATGACGGCAAGGGCCTTCCGCACATCCGTGTCGTAAGAAACACCAACAACCACCTTTGCCTGCGACCAGTTTTTCGTCGCATTCACCAGTTCGCCTATGTTGCTGTTCGGGATAATGATGTAGTTTCCGTCAAGGTCGGTAAGATGCGTAGTTCGGAGCGTGAATCGCTCCACGGTACCGAAATACTCGCCGATCTTGACCACATCCCCGACGGCATAGTGGTCCTCTATGATGACGAAAATACCGTTGAGGAAATCCCGAATGATATTTTGAGCTGCGAGAGATATAGCCAGTCCAGCGATCCCGACACCAGTCAGAACAGGCATGATGTTGATGCCGATGCTGCTCAAAAACATCAGGACCGCAAAAATAATTAGTACTATCCTGAGAATATCAAGCGAAAGCTTTTTTAAAGTCCCCAGTCGTTTTATCCTTGCCTCTCTTTCATGCTTCTCCAGTTTGTGTGTCTTGTTCCTGCGTATCATTACCATAGCCTGGTCAAAAACCTTGCCCAAAAGACGCCGCAAAAGGCGGTCGGCGATAAACCATCCAATGATGATCAGTATAGGCTGTACCCACTTGAATTCCATGATTATTCTGAAAGAATCCATTTAAACTCACTCCTATCGGCAAGGTATTTTCAATACAATACCATTTACCCAGGATTTTATGGCAAAATTACCATGTAGGATCGGAAAAAATCTGAAATCATGAGAGGAGGCGAAAAAAATGGGCAAAGTCGTGGCGGAAGTCATAATAGTCCCTTACGGAACCGGGACCCCAAGCCTCAGTCGTTACGTCGCAGACGTAGAAAAGGTCTTAAAAAGCTATAATCTGAAGACGATGCTTACTCCCATGGGGACAATCCTGGAAGGAGACATGGACACCGTCCTGGAGGCCGTGAAAGCCGCTCATCAGGTCCCCTTCGAATCCGGTGCCTTGCGGGTAGGGACGACGATACGCATTGATGAACGCAGGGACAAGGAGCTAGACATGTTCGAAAAGGTAAAATCCGTGGAGGAAAAATTGAACACCGAGTAGACCTTCGACAGACTTGATCTGTTTAAACGACGCATCACGCCAAGCAACCAATGCAGAAGGGCGGCGAGGGAAACCTCGCCGCCCTTCTGTTATGTGCGTGTTTTACCCGGTGTTTTATGCAGTTACGGCTTCTCTTTGGCAACCACGTCTTCGCCTTCGGCAGTACGCCAGTAGATGCCGATCTTCATGTAGGACATGACGATAGACACGATGGGGTTCAGGTAGTTCAAAAACGCGTAGGGCGCATAGGCCAAAGTCGGAACGCCCAAAACGCTGCTCTGGTACGCACCGCAGGTGTTCCAGGGAACAAGAGCCGACGTCAGCGTTCCAGAATCCTCGGTCACCCTCGACAGCATGCGCGGCGCAAGGCCCTTCTCCTCGAAGGCCATCTTGAACATCCTGCCCGGAATGACCAAAGCAAGATACTGGTCACCCAAAAACAGGTTCGCAACAAAACAGGAGACTACGACCGAGGCCACCATGCCTCCCACGGTCTTCACGGACTTCATCAGCGAGTGCACAATCACTTCAAGAAATCCGCAGGCCTCCATTACACCACCGAAGAAAAGAGCACAGAATATCAGCGAAATCGTCCACATCATCGAATCGAGTCCGCCCCGCGTCAGAAGGTCGCTCAGCATGCCCCCGACCTCGTTGGCCATCTCCGGCACCATGGACAGGTTGCTCTGGCTCAAAAGCGACAGCAGCGCATCCCCTTCCGCTCCGGCTATCTCCGATGAAAGCTGCGCCTCGTAGCCGTAGTGAATGGCATTTATTATGTCGCCAAAACCGTTGCCCTGAAAAACAGACATGATAGCAGCAAGAATCACACCAGTAAAAAGGCCCGGGATGGCCGGAATCTTGCGCACCGCAAGCGCAATAACAACCACCGGAGGAAGAAATCCTATTATGCTGATGGGAAACTCCGCCTTCAGCATGGTCTGAAGCGCGTCGATCTTCTCTACATCCAGCGCTCCGCTTCCATACTTCATGCCCATGAAAATCGTAATCGCCGCCACTATCAGGTAGGTCGGAGCCGTGGACCAGACCATGGCCCTGATGTGGTCGAACAGGTCCGCACCCGCCACGGCCGGCGCAAGGTTCGTAGTGTCCGACAAAGGCGACATCTTGTCTCCAAAGTACGCACCGGAAATAATAATGCCCGCCGACACCGGCGCGGGTATCCCAAGACCAAAACCAATGCCCATGAGCGCCACACCGACCGTGCCGGACGTGGTCCAGGACGACCCCGTTGAAATAGCAACTATGGAACAGATCAAAAGCGTGGCCAAAAGGAAAATTCCCGGGGAAAGAATCGACAGGCCATAGTAGATCAACGTCGGCACAACACCGCTCTGGATCCAGATACCTATAACCATCCCTATGATCATCAGAATCACTACCGCCTGAAGCGCCACCGCTATGGCGTTTAGCGCGCCCTCTTCTATCTCCGACCAGGGTTTCTTCAACACGATAAGGCCCACACAGCAAACCACTAACGTCGATAGCACTATCGGTATATGGGCGTCGACACCAAGCGCCAATACTCCATAGCTGATGATTACCGCCGCTACAACAAACACACCTATCGACAATCCCAAACTCGGTCTTACCTGTTCCTTTTTTTCACTCATA
>JAHDOX010000007.1 GCA_018434645.1 Synergistales bacterium
AGAAAACCTGCCCCTTGTCGAGAACGACAGTTATGGACTTCAATTTGGCCACGGTGCGTATAGCCAGGTCTATATCCTTGAATAAAGGCTCCATCAGTTTCTGTTCTTCCATAGCCGCCTCTTGGCGTTTCTTTTCGAATATCTGCTGCTTTTGCTGATTGTCGGATGTCTGTTCTATGGCGATTCTCGCTTCCTGCTGTTTCTTGTCAACCACCGACTTTATCTGTCTTTGGACTTCCTGAAATTTGGGGTGCTGGAAAAGAACTTTCTGCGGATCAATCACTCCTACTTTCTCCTGAGCAGCGGCGACCCCCGAAGCAGTGGCGACGAGTAACACGCCCAACGCAAGGACAGCTGTTGCTCTTTTCACGTTGATGGTCATAAAAGAACCTCCTTTAGCAGCATTCATACCGCCTTATTGTATCTTTCGCAAGCCCCCCTCGTCTAGGTATAATTACCTAGACGAGGGGATATCCCTGTTTTCCATTCCCTTTTCAGGCCTTACGGAGGAGAAAAAAGTGGATTGTATAGCAACTTTCGAAACTACGCACATGGCTATTTCTTTTGAAAAAAACTGCAGAAAAGCCGGTCTGGCAGTAAAGATCGTACCGGTACCTCGCGAGCTTTCCGCAAGCTGCGGCCTTGCCTGCAGGTTCCCCTGTTCCGACATACAGCGAATCAGGGACATCTGCGCAGAAAAAAACATCGAGGTCGGGGCGTTCCATCTCCCCTGAGTTATTCCGTATCGATTCCGACATCTCACGGTGGCACGCTTTATCAAGCCGACAAAGTCCAGACCAACGCTCCGGTAACATGAAGTGTTCCACTACGCAGGGCTTCGGCACACCGCCTGAGGGTAGTCCCGGTGGTGCATACATCATCCACCAAAAGAACACTCCTTGCCGCGGAACCGGTTATTTTGCCGGAAAGACGAAGTGCACCGGCTGAAAGCTGCTTCCTTTCCAGTGAAGCTTTCCCTACTTGCGCTTTCTCCCTGCCTGTCCATTCCAGCTCCTCTTTTACAGGCACCTTCAATATTTCAGATACTCCGCGGGCGATCTCCAGAGCCTGGTTAAAAGGCCTGCCCGATTTCCTGTGAAGCGGCACCGGTACAATGCAATCCACTTCTTTCGGCAGGTTTACCGTTAGTGCGACAGCCCGTCCGAGGGGGCGTCCCAAAGCCTTGTGTCCTTCGTATTTGAGCATGTGGACAAGTCGCTTCGCTTCTTTTTTGTGCAATGCGCCGAAAACCAGAAACGGCGCATCTTTACCGTGACTATCGCAGGGGAGAGGCCTGAAGCACTCAAGGCAAACAGGATTGTTTTTTTCAACTAAAAATATCAGGCAATCCGGGCAGATGGCCTTCGAGAGCCGCCCGCAAAGCGGGCAGCTCTGGGGCCACAAGATATGAGAAAGCGCTCCGTGAAAAGACATAAAGTCCATCCGTGTTTCACTACAACCGAGCACGGTCTAGAGGTTTTTGGCTGTCTTTCGAAGGGTTTCAGCCCTGTCGATGCGTTCCCATGCCGGGATCGGGTCTATATCTATCCTTCCCATGTGTCCGTATGACGCGAGCTTGCGGTATTGAGCTTTTCTCAAATCCAGATCCCTGATTATCGCGGCAGGACGGAAATCGAAATTTTCAAGAACAATCTCGGTCAGTTTCGTATCGGGCAAAACGCCGGTCCCCTGGGTATCTACCATCACCGACACGGGATGGGCCACACCTATAGCGTAAGCTACCTGTATCTTGCATTCTCTCGCAAGCCCGGCGGCTACAACGTTCTTTGCGGCATAACGCGTCATATAGGCCGCCGACCTGTCCACTTTCGTGGGATCCTTCCCGGAAAAACAACCGCCCCCATGAGGCACAATGCCTCCATAGGTATCCACCATGATTTTCCTTCCTGTCAGGCCGGTGTCTGCCATCGGACCGCCCAGGACGAACCTGCCTGTCGGATTGACAAGGACCCTCGGGGATTTTTCCGTAAGGTACTCGGGAAGGACCGGATTGATCACCATTTCGCAAAGATCATTGTAAATTTGCTCATGGCCGACGGCAGGATGATGCTGTGCCGAAACCACTACCGTCTCGATGTCAACGGCTTTTCCGTTCTCATATTCCACAGTAACCTGGGTTTTACCGTCGGGTCTTAGGTAGGGAACTATCTTTTCCTTGCGGACTTGGCTGAGTCTTCGGGCCAGACGATGAGCCAACGCGATCGGCAATGGCAGAAACTCTTCCGTCTCGTCACAGGCGTACCCTACCATCATGCCCTGGTCTCCCGCACCGATAGCGTCTATTTCCTGCTCCGACAGGTTTCCTTCCCTGATTTCCAGGGCCTTGTCCACTCCCTGACTGATATCCGGCGACTGCTCGTCAATAGCCGTCAATACAGCACAGGTATCACCATCGAAACCATATTTAGCCCTGGTGTAACCTATCTCCTTGATGATCTGCCTGGTGATACGGGGGATATCCACGTAACAGGACGTGGTTATCTCCCCTGCCACAACCACCAGTCCCGTCGAAACAAGGGTCTCACAGGCCACCCTCCCCATTGGATCCTCTTCCAGTATGGCATCGAGAATACCGTCGGAGATCTGGTCGGCAAGCTTGTCGGGATGTCCCTCTGTTACGGATTCCGAAGTCAGGAGAAACCGGTTTTCCAATCCTTTCCACCTCCGTAAAATGCTTTAATTATCAAAACAGGTCCGGACGAAAACGTCGGGAAATGCGAACGTTTCGCCTGTTCGAAAATCGTCTTTTCAGGAATACTCTATAGGTTTTCTCAGCAACATCATGGTCCCTTCCTTCTGGACGAAACCCGATCGCTCCAGAAACGGGACAAGCTCACTGGTATAGGTGATGATCAAGGGTATGTCACGGATACGGGGATGATCCAGCATGTAGTTCATAAGCGCCGAACCGAGCCCTTTCCCCTGATGGTCCGGGTGAACCATGATATCCCATATGGAACCCCTGAAAACGAAATCCGTCAAAAGCCGGCAAAAAGCCACCATCTTGTCGTCCTTCCTGATGGAAAAACACATGGAAGTCCCGACCAGCATCCTTTCGATCTCCTCCAGCGACCTGCTTCGTCCCCACTTCGTAAAGCGGTACAACTCCTGCAGCTCGCCCGCTCTCACGGCATACTTGCTGTCATAGAACAGGTATCCCCGACCGATACCGTTGTTCCTTTTTTCTATCTCTTGTCCTTTGAACTCGCCACCGTTTCTTCGCAAAAGGACATTCCTCCCACAATTTTTCTGAGGTTTGCCCGGCCGTCTGAACTTACGCTCAACTGCAAAACCTGGCTAACTCCACAACTTTTGCATGTCCAACTTACCCGGGCAATGCCATCGAAATCGGGTGTGCCGGGCAAAATCACCGTTTCCCCGCACATCTGGCATGCTACTATCAACATGTGGAATCACTCCCGCGTAATATCGCCCACAAGAACCCGGATTTTAACACGAACCGGACCCTCCGTGTAGATGTCTCCCTCCGCTTCAACAATAACCCTCGGAGGTTCTTTGCTGTCGGCGATCTGTTCTATGGCATCGAAGAAATCGGAAGCCTCCAGATTGCCTACAGTACCTCTCAGCGGGTCAGGCAAAACACCGTCCTGTCTTACCTTTTTGTTGATCTCCCGCAAAACCCCGTAAAGGTAACCTTCCGCTTCGCCTTCGTCAAGCCCGGCGGGCAATACTTCGTCGGCCAGAACTGTCCCGTCTGGATAAATGAGTTCTGAAGGATATTCCAGGACTCTGACATAGACCGGCTGCCCGACGATTGCGTTTTCTGAAGCCATGAGGCGTAAAAGTACGCGCTCATTATTACGGCGGCTTTTCTCCAGAATCTCTTCTATAGAGTCGGCGTTCTCAAGACGTATGACCACTTCTTCCGGCTTGGCTCCCGTTCGCAACGCAATCATATATCTTGCCGCGGCGAGTATGTCTTCCGTCAAAGCTTCAAGTGTCAAATCACTTTCCGCCGGAATGATAACCTTTTGAGCTATCAGCTCTCCAGCAAACACTACAATTCTGCCGGCTCTGAGCTCCTCCAATCCTTCCTTGAGAAGCTTTGCGTCCTGCCTGAGCATTTCGATCTGCTGATTCAAGCTGATCCGCTCACTTTCCAGTTCTTCCAGCTGGCGTTGTGCCAACTCCCTTTCCTTTCGCGCTTTTTCAAGCTCGACCTGGACGTTGGAAAGCTGTGTCTGCTTTTCGATAAGCGAAGCCTGACTTTCGGCCAACTGCTCTTCCATCGATGCGAGCTCTTCCCGGGTCTTTTGAAGTTGCGAAGTAAGATCCCTGATCTGGCTTTGTACGATTTTCATGCTGAATATAGCCGTTCTAACCGTGTCCGAAGTCACCGCAAGGGCTCCCAGAGTGAACACCATGATCAGGATGCCCGTTACAACCGTCACAAGAGAAGAGGTATATCTCGGACGCAAGCCGAAAATACTTACGCGCCTTTTCCCGATGCGCATGCCCACGATATCACCGATGAAGGCTACGACAGCGCTTACAACCAAAAGCATAACAATTAGGGTCCAGTTCATTTCCGGAAGGCTAGAAAACAACGCCAGAGACCTCCTCTATGTTCCGCAACAAAGTTAGCACAAAGCGAGGTCTTGCGCATCAAAGTCAAGGAATGCAGATCCCGGAAACTTTAATTGCAATGAAGATGCCGGGTTAACACGAACCAGTGCAAAGCAAAAGGGGGAGCACATAACTCGCTCCCCCCCCCCTCAAATATTTTATCGTATGGTTTTTCGAGCGAACTTCCCCTAGGCGTTCTCTTTCTTGAGATCGCCCAGGACCTCCCTTGTGACATCGAGTCCCTGCTGAAGATCTTTTTCGGGGATATTAAGCGCAGGACGGAAACGGATCGAGACATCGCCGCAGGGCAGCACCAGAACGTGCTTTGAATGGAATTTCTTTACGGCCTTGTTCCTCATTTCCTCACTGCAGAAATCATAGGCGCACATGAGCCCCTTGCCCCGGGCATTCCAGATCATGTCGGGATATTCCTTCTGGATCTCGTGGAGCCCCTCAAGCAGCTTCGGTCCAGCCGTGTTGGCCACGTAATCCAGAACATTGTCCTCTTCGTAGATCTCGAGATACCTTGTCGACCTCACCATGTCGACAAGGTTACCGCCCCAGGTGGAGTTAATCCGGCTCGAGATCTTGAAGCAGTTGTCCTCAACTTCATCAAGCCGCGGACCGGCAACAAGTCCACAGATCTGCGCCTTCTTCCCGAAGGCGAACATGTCGGGTTTTACCGGCGCATGGTGCTCGAAGGCCCACATCTTGCCAGTAATTCCCATACCACACTGGACTTCGTCAAAGATAAGAAGTATATCATTTTCATCGCAGATTTGTCTGAGCTGTTTGAAGAACTCGGTGCGGAAGTGGTTGTCTCCACCCTCGCCCTGGATCGTCTCTATTATTATAGCGCAGATATCGTCGGGGTTTTCCCAGATAGCTTGCTTGATCTGCTTGATGGAAACCCGTTCCAGCCATTCCACGATTCCCAGGTTTTCCTCGAGGGGCCAGAAGATCTTGGGGTTCAGCACACGGGGCCAGTCGTATTGAGCGAAATACTGGTACTTGTTGGGATCGTGAGTGTTGGTCACCGTAAGGGTGTAGCCGCTACGGCCGTGAAACGCTTCGTTGAAATGGAGGACCTTAGTTCCCTTGCGGCCCTTGATAGCGTCTCCCTTGCTGATCTTGCCCTGTTGAAGCAGTTTCTGGACTTTCCAGTCCATGGCCACCTTGAAGGTGTTTTCGACGGCCAGCGTCCCGTAGTCGATGAGAAAAATGTGGTTAAAGCCTTCCGGAACAGCGATATCGCCAAAGGTCTTGACGAACTTTGCAAGTTCCTGAGTGTAGATGTCCGAGTTGGCTACCTTGTTGATCGCGGCACGGAAAATGGTTTCCTTGAATTCGTCGTTTGCCAGTTTGGGGTGATTCATGCCGAACGGAGAAGAGGCGAAGAAGGTATAAAAATCCAGCCAGTCAGCACCGTCAAGCTTGTTGATCATGTGAGATCCTTGTGACTTCTCCATGTCGATAACGATGTCGAAACCATCCCTGAGCAACAGTTTCGAAATCTCCGAAAACACATCCTGCGGCGCCACATCTCTGTTAACCTTTGCCATTCTTGTTGCCTCCCTGCATTTAATATTTGGGCCTTGAAGAAGCGCCCATATTCTTTTTCCACCCCTATGACCTGGTTTACTTGGCAATTACTATTCTCACACACAAAAGAATTTATTTCAACATTCTTTCATATATTCGAAATATTATTTCCTATTAGCGAACCCGATCATAATTTCGGGTGCGGTGCCTGCGCGAGGCATAACTCTATTTCCATAGGAGAATGCCACTTTCCCTTTCCTATACCAGGGCAACGCCCTCTTTCGCTCTTCCAGGCGTCCTGCGTAGAAAGAATTGAAGGCCAGAACGGGAAAAGTCTGCATTGTGCAGGTCGAAGGTCATACAAGACACATCCGTACCCGCATTCACCCAAAAAAACGCATTCACCTGTAGGCCTCTCCAGCAGGGATAGGACTTTTTCACCTGCGAGGAAACTTTCTCTCGTAAAAGCCACGACCGGTTTTTGCAGTCTCCTTGAAATGGCCTCGGCTTCTTCCGGGGTAACCAACACGGTACCGGGTTCGCCCCTGCAGCACCTTCCGCAACTCACGCACGAAAAGTGTAAACCCTCATTCCACCAGGGTTTATTTTTGTTCAACCACGCCTTCCCCGCTTTCTCGACGTCCCCAAAAGGGCCCCGTTCGCTTTAAGAACATCCAGCGCATCCAGAGCCTTGCCTGTGCCCAAAACAACGCATTCCAGCGGGACATCGGCAACGTAGGCCGGAATGCCTGTCTTATTGGTTAAAAGTTCCGGCAATCCCTTTAGCAGTGCTCCGCCTCCTGTCAAGGTGATTCCCCGGTCTATTATGTCAGCTGAAAGTTCCGGCGGGGTCTGCTCCAAAACCTGTCGGACTCCGTCTATTATCATCTGCAAGGTCTCTTCTATGGCTTCGGCCACGAGCTTCTCGGAGATCTCAAGTTGCCTCGGCAACCCGTGTACGAGGTCTCTTCCCTTGATGACCATGGTTTTTTCTTCGTTCTCAGAAGGATAGCAGGTAGCGATTTTCATCTTGATATCTTCGGCTGTCTGCTCACCGATAGCGAGATTGTATTCCCTTCTGATATAGCGTGCTATATTCTCGTCCAGGCGGTCGCCGCCAAGCCTGAGGGACTCGGTTACGACGATGCCGCCGTAGGAGATGACGGCTATGTCGGTGGTTCCACCACCTATATCGACGAGCATATTGCCTCTGGGTTCGGAAATGTCCAGATTCGCCCCTATCGCTGCGGACATTGGTTCTTCTATGAGGTAGGCTTCCTTCGCTCCTATTTCCACGGCGGCCTCAAGGACGGCCCGGCGTTCCACATCGGTGGCACCCGAAGGAACACAAACCATGACGCGTCTTCTAAGCATCCGCCCGAAACCCTTTATCACTTTCTTGAGAAAATAACGTAGCATCGCTTCCGTCATGGTGTAATCAGCTATGACACCGTCCCTAAGGGGCCTTACGGCAACTACGTTTCCCGGAGTCCTTCCGAGCATCCTCTTGGCCTCGAGTCCCACGGCAAGTATGCGATCGGTATTCATATCGACAGCTACCACAGAAGGCTCCCTGAGGACAACGCCCTTCTGCTTCATATATATAAGCACGTTGGCTGTACCGAGATCTATTCCAATGTCCATTCCCCACACACCCCATCACTCCTTCAACGGGCTGCTCCGAAGCAAACAACCAAAGCAAGATAATCCCTTGCCGCGAACGGAACACGTTTAGAAAGGCACCGCTAAAAACTATATCCCGAACAACCCTTCACCTCAAGAACCAACACTGGGCCATAACGGAACATCATATCCGATCTTCTGGAGGATAAGCCCCTGCGCAGGCGCCGTGGGTCCGCCCTCTTCCCTGTGGGCGCCGCGAAGAAGGTAGTCCAGAAATTCCAGACTACAGTCTCCCGCTGCGATATGGTCGGTGGTACCTATCATGATCCTTACCATGTTGGTAAGGAAGGCTTTCCCGCGTATCCTAAAGCGGATCAGTGGACCGCGCTTCGCAACGGTCATCCGTGCGATATCCCGGACCGCATTCGGCGGACACTCGATGGCACGACAAAAGGCTCTGAAATCATGGGTTCCGGTGAACTTTCTGCAGGCTGACCTTACCTTTTCCATGTCCCAGTCGGCCCGGCGTTTCCACCAGACGTAATTCCTTATATGAGGATAACATGAAGCCCCTGTCCACACGTGATATACGTACTCTCTCCAGAGAGCGCTGTACCTTGCGTGAAAAGAGTCGTCTACATGCGCGGCTTCCATCAACCGGATTTGGTCGGGCAAGTGGGCATTGCCTGCCGAAATGATAGTTTCAAGAGGTAAAGGATATTTGAGTTCGAAGGATGCCACCTGTCCGAGGGCGTGAACACCCTTGTCAGTTCTTCCCGCACCGTGCACTGAAACGTCTTCGTGGCAAAACGCCGTCAATGCCTTTTCGACTGACTCCTGAACGGTCGTTCTGCCGGGCTGTTTTTGCCAACCTGAGAAGGCCCGCCCATCATAGGCTATCTTAATTGCATACTTCATACAAGAGACATCCTCGAGTTTAAAAAAACAAGAAACACCGTAACCACCAGAACCGTGAGAAAAGCCACCGAATCCCTCGATCTCCAAACCAGAGGGTTCATTCGCGTACGTCCTGCCCCGCCCTTGTAATTTCGGGATTCCATAGCTATGGCAAGCTCCTCCGCCCTTTGGAAAACTATAACGAAAAGAGGCACGAGCACGGGGATAAAAGCCCTAAGTCGCTTTATTATTCCTCCGCTGTCAAGGTCAGCCCCTCTTGCCAACTGAGCCTTCATGATTCTGTCCGTTTCGTCAAGCAAGGTTGGTATGAAACGGATCGCGATAGTCATCATCATGGCCATTTCGTGGGCAGGAAACCCCAGCGGCTTTAAAGGTGAAAGAAGATGTTCCAGCCCGTCGGCCAGTTCAGTAGGGCTTGTAGTCAACGTCAGCGTCCCGGCGAAAATCACGAGCAAAAACAGGCGGGAGCCCATTTTGAAGGCCATTCGCAAGCCTTCTTCCGTTACCTTGAGTATACCGAAACGGAAAATCGGGGTTCCCTGACTGAACAACAAATGTATCACTGCTGTAAATACCACAAGAAAAATGACGGGCCTGGCGGTACGTAACACCATTGAAAGAGGCAACCTTGACATGACCACGACAATGGTCAAGAAGGCTGCCCAAAGCGCGAAGACCTGCCATTGATCGGCAAGAAAGACACCTGTCAGAATAGAAAGGGTTGCCAGTATTTTAGCCCTGGGGTCAGTCTTGTGCACTACAGACCCTGTCGGCACATATTGCCCCAGCGTCAGGTGGTTAAGAAATCTCATTTTCCTACACACCTTTCGATTGCACCGACAAGGGTTTCGGCATTCCAGGTCACCGGGACATCCATTCCAAGTTCTCTCAACCTTCCCGAAAAAAGAGGCACCGGAGGCATTACAAGCCCGGGAACTTCGCGTTCCGTCAATTCTTCAAGAATGACCCCGGGAGTTCCCCATAACCTCGATTTACCCCCCGTGAGCACCAGTATCCTGTCACTGACGGACACGGCCAGCTCCAGGTCGTGAGTTATGTGCACTATCCCGGTCCCTTTTTGCTTCAGACCATGCAAGAGATCACATAATTCCCTTTTACCAGATGCGTCCAGGCCGGCCGTAGGCTCGTCCAGAACCAGATAATCGGGCCTGACGGCCAGTACCGAAGCAATGGCTACGCGACGTTTTTCCCCTCCCGACAAGTGAAAGGGGGAAAGTTCCTTGAAGGTTTCGCCAAGACCTGCCAGCGAAAGTGCTTCTGTTACCCTTTCGGGAATTTCGTCCCCGGGAACGCCCCAGTTCTTTGGCCCGAAAGCTATCTCCTCGAAAACGGTTTCCTCAAATATCTGCTGTTCGGGATACTGGAAGACCAATCCAACTTTCCTGCGAATCTCCCTCAGCCTGGCGCGGTTTTCCTCAACACCAACGCCATCGACGGAGACATGTCCCTCCGTAGGCAACAGCAGCGCATTCATATGTTGGGCTAGAGTCGATTTTCCGCTGCCGGTATGGCCTACAACGGAAACCCACTCCCCGCGATCGACGACCAGGGAGACTCCCGAAAGAGCAACTGTTTCAAGGGGCGTTCCCCTATGGTAAATATGGGTGATATTATCGATTACTATGGACACAACGCGGACACCATTTCCTCAAGAACCGGCGGGGCTTCGCCCGAAATAATACCGCTTTCCACAAGGCCTTTCCAGACCGCAACCAGCGGCGGTATCTCCAGCCCCCACTGGCCGAGGCGCTGGTCTTCATCCCGGAAAAGCACCAAAGGCGAGCCTTCCCAAACAATGGACCCTCCGTTCAAAACTACGCAACGATCGCATCGGAGTATCTCTTCCATGCGATGGGTAATCGAGACCAGGGTCATTCCTTCTGAATGAAGTCGCCAGAGCACCTGTTGCAACTCTTGTCGACCGCTCGGGTCGAGCATGGATGTCGCCTCGTCTAGGACAAGGCACGGTGGCTGCATTGCTATGGCCCCCGCAACGGCGAGGCGTTGCTTCTGCCCACCTGAAAGAGCATAGGTAGGTTTACCGGCAAGGTCAGTGAGCCCCGTTTCCTTAAGTGCCCGTTCTACCCGCCTTTTTATCTCTTCCGGAGGAACACCGAGATTTTCCGGTCCGAAGGCAACATCTTCCTCGACTATGGCTGCCACTATCTGGTTTTCCGGATTTTGAAAAACGATAGCCGCCATTTCACGCGCAAAACGTTGCCCCTCAACAGTTCTTGTGTCGGACCCACCGACAAGACAAGCGCCCTGCGTCGGAACCAGCAGGGCGTTGAAATGTCTGGCGAGTGTGGATTTCCCGGATCCGTTCGCCCCGAGAACGGCTAACCATTCTCCTTCAATGACTTCCAGGTTTATACCCTTGAGAGCAAATTTTCCACTTCCGGGATAGGTATATGAAACGTTCTCAAATGATACGATTACCTTTTCGGTCATGACTCCTCTACGAGCTCGATCACGGCCATAGGAGAGGAGTCTCCGTGACGGAAACCCGTTTTGACGATACGGGTATATCCACCATTACGCGATTCATACCTGGGCGCCAATTCATCAAAGAGTTTTTTCACAGCTGCCTTGTCAGGCATTCTCGAAGCCACCAGGCGCCTGTTGTGCAGTCCTCCGTGTTTGGCCTTCGTCACGAGCCTTTCTGCAACCCTGCGCAGTTCCTTTGCTCTGGGAAGCGTCGTTTCCAGTCTTTCCTGTAAAAATAAATCTGCGGCGAGGTTCGACAGCATGGCCCGGCGGTGGCTTCCATACCGTCCGAGTGTGCGTCTGTCCATCCGATGCCTCATCAGACTGTCTCCTCCGTTTCGTTTTCTTCTTCGGGTTGTTCAGGTAAAACTTCTTTCTTTTCCCCTCCTTCGATGGTCAAACCGAATTTTTCAAGTTTTTCCTCGATCTCCTTTAGCGAAACCTTCCCCAGGTTTCTTATTTTAAGGAGCTCCGCCTTGCCTCGGGAGACAAGATCTCCTATAGTCTGCACACCGCCTCTTAAAAGGCAGTTTTCGCTTCGAATGGAAAGCTCAAGGTCTTTTATCGGCCTTGCGAGCAACGCGTTCTCTTCCAGGCCGGCTTCTTCGCCGACCGTTTCAGGCTTCCCGGAAGAAATTGTCTCTTCCAATTCTCTTTCAGGTTCCGCCTCGCTCGTTTTTTGCAAATCATCGATGATTCGTCCGAAATAGCCCTGAAGGATTCCAGCGGCCTCGGTAACTGCCGACTCCGGATCGACGGCTCCATTCGTCCACACATCAAGAAGCAGCCTCTCGTAGTCCGTCCTTTGTCCCACCCTGGCGTCCTGCACTTCGTACTTTGCCCTCAGCACCGGCGAGTAAACGGCATCCACCATCAGCGCATCGACCGGCAAATAGGAAGGACGCTGGCGGTCGGTGGTCGCATAGCCCGTACCCCTTTCCACAAAGAGGTCCATTTCCAGCTTGGCGCCATCCAAAAGGGTACAGATTCTTGCGTCGGGATCTGTGAATTCGACCTCGCTATCGGGGTGGATATCGGCTGCCGTAACCTCTTTAGGGCCCTCGGCCTCCAGCCTCAGTACACGGACCTCGTTCGAGTAGGAGCGTACCGGAACCTTTTTCAGGTTCAGCATCATCTCTATGACATCTTCACGAACTCCCTCTACTGTACTGAATTCATGCAGCACGCCTTCTATCCGCACGGCCGTAATGGCCGCTCCTTTTATGGAAGAAAGCAATACCCTCCTGAGGGCGTTACCAAGGGTTACTCCGTATCCTCTTTCCAGTGGCCCGAGGACTATTCTACCGTGCAGGGGGGTGCTTTCCTCTATGCGTATTTCCGGTCGTATATGTTCCAAAATAAATCCCCCCATCGCTGGTTTAGCGTGCATAGAACTCTACGACCAGCTGTTCTTTAACCGGGACATCGATGTGCTCCCGGTCGGGCACCATAAGGACACTGCCTTCGTACTTCTCGGCGTCAAAGGATAACCAGCCTGGGAGCGTCCTGCTTCCGGCAACTTCCACGTTTTCCTTGATAACCGGGATATCACGACTTCCTTCCGCTATGGTAATCCGGTCTCCCTGCCTGACCAGGTAGCTTGGAATATCCACTTTCCGACCGTTAACCATGATATGGCCATGGAGCACAATTTGCCTGGCCTGCCTGCGGCTGTTACCGATTCCCATACGGTAAACCACGTTGTCAAGTCTCCGCTCAAGGAGCTGCAGAAAGTCATGGCCCGTCTGGCCGGCCATTTTGGTGGCCTGCTGATAGAACCTTCTGAACTGGTTCTCGTTCATGCCGTAAAAACGGCGAAGTTTTTGCTTCTCGCGTAAACGAAGTCCGTATTCACTTACTTTGGTCCGTCTTTGGCCGTGCTGGCCGGGACGATGGTTCTTCCTGTTGAGTGAACATTTTTCCGTATAGCACCTGTCGCCCTTGAGGAAAAGCTTCGTCCCCTCGGCCCTGCACAGGCGGCAAACTGGTCCTGTATATCTGCTCATTTATACTGTGCCCTCCTCTTGGCGTCGACTATACCCGGCGCCTCTTCGGCGGTCGGCAGCCGTTATGCGGAATGGGAGTGTCGTCCCTTATCATGTTTACCTGAAGTCCCGCTGCCTGCAGTGACCTTATGGCGGATTCACGACCTGGTCCGGGCCCCTTGACTATGACGTCGATCTCCTGGACCCCGTGGTCCTGAGCCTGTTTCGCCACCTGTTGGGCGGCCATCTGCGCGGCGTATGGTGTGGATTTCCTGGTTCCCTTGAAACCGACATTTCCACCCGATGCCCAGGTAAGGAGATTACCCTCCTTGTCGGTTACACCGATGATAGTGTTGTTGAAAGTTGAATGAATATGAGCCACACCATAGCTTATGTTTTTACGTTCTTTCCGTTTTCCTCGACGTTGCTGTCTTTTTGCCACGTCCGGATTCCCTCCTTTGGGTAAATACCCTTTCGCTCATACGTGGTTATTTCTTTCCAGAGGCCTTTTTCTTGCCCATAACGGCCCGTCTCGGTCCCTTGCGCGTACGGGCATTGGTCTTCGTTTTCTGTCCGCGCACGGGCAATCCCTGCTTGTGCCTCAAGCCCCTGTAGCAGCCTATTTCCATAAGCCGCTTTACGTTCATGGTGACTTCTCTTCTGAGGTCACCTTCCACCTTGTAGTTTTCCTCGATTTGAGCACGTAATTTCTGTTCTTCGTCCTCAGTCAAATCCTTGACCCGAGTATCGGGATTGATCGACGTCGCGGCGAGAATGCGCTGGGCCGTCGGAAGGCCGATCCCGTATATATAGGTCAGCGCTATTTCGACCCGTTTTTCTCTTGGCAGGTCAACTCCTGCAATGCGTGCCATTCCTGCGCTACCTCCTTGCTCCCTGGCGTTGCTTGTGCCTGGGATTCTTTTTGCAGATTATCCGGACTACGCCGTTTCTTTTGATTACACGGCAATATTCGCAAATCGGCTTCACCGAGGGTTTTACCTTCATCTTCCAACACTCCTCCTGAGAATGCCCTCTGGCTGGTCGACAACCCTTTCACCGGCTGGAAGGCAAACTATTTATATCTATACACGATTCTTCCCCGTGTCAAGTCATAAGGCGAAATCTCCAGAAGAACCCTGTCTCCCGGAAGGATACGGATGAAATGCATCCTCATTTTCCCGGATACATGAGCCAGGATCTTGTGCCCGTTTTCCAGCTCGACTCGGAACATCGCGTTCGGGAGAGGCTCAATTACCTTCCCCCTGACTTCGATTACATCATCTTTCGGCATCCGCTACCGTCACCTTTCCGAGCCCCCGGACCCTTTTCGGGTCTCTTCGAGAATACTGCGGATCGATTCGTCGCTCATCCACTTTCCGGTTTCAGCCATCTCTGCGACCTCCTTTATGACAACTCTGGTCGGCTGGATATGTACGGGGTTTTTTTTCTTGGGCCGATCCCAGCTCCATTTTCTTCCATCGACGAGGTAAACTCTGCGCCCGTCTTCGGACGTCCCCGAGACAATATACCAGTTACCGGCGTCTTTACCCTTCCTGGATATGACAACCCGGCCCACGTCCACCGAATCCACCCCGAAAAGTCATTCCCATGGAGTAAGGATCTCCGGACCGGCTTCGGTGACCAGTATCGACTTCTCAAAATGCGCAGCATCGGACCGATCGCTGGTTACAACCGTCCAGAGGTCAGACAGGGTCTCGACACTTTCTTCCCCGGATGTGATCATGGGCTCTATGGCCAAGGTCATTCCCGTTTTGAGCGTAACTCCCTGTCCGGGTTTCCCGAAATTCGGCACCTGCGGGGGTTCGTGAAGCCTCCTGCCTATGCCGTGCCCCGCATAATCTCTCACTACTCCGTAGCCCTTCGAAATCACGAAGGTTTCCACTGCGTATCCGAGATCTCCAATCGTATTGCCTGCTTCTGCAGCGCTTATGGCCCTTTCGAGGCTTTCTTTTGTCACATCAAGGAGTCGCATTCGCTTTTCACTGACTTTGCCTACCGCATAGGTAAACGCGGCATCGCCATAATAGCCGCTGTAAAGGACCCCAACGTCGATACTTACTATGTCGCCTTCCTCAAGGAGCCTGTCCCTGCTCGGGATCCCGTGGACCACTTCCTCATTGATTGACACACACAATGCCCCCGGAAACGGCCTGGGGTTACCGGGGACCCTGTAACCGAGAAAGGCGGGTTTGGCTTTTGATCTTTCAATAAGATCCCTGGCCCGTTCATCGAGAGTCAGCGTGGTCACTCCGGGCCTGACAATTTCCTTCATCAATTCGAGGACGTCGACGACGATTTTGCCGGCGGCCCTCATCGCTGAAATGTCCTTTCCGGACTTGAGAGAAATCATTTTTTCCCTTCCACGAAGTCTAGGATAGATTTCACCACTGCGGAGCTTTCCCCCGATGCGTCCACTTCGATCAAAAGCCCTTTTCCCCTGTAATAGTCGACCAGAGGAGCCGTTTGTTCCTTGTAGACTTCCAGCCGGCTTTTTATTACCTCTTCAGTGTCGTCATCCCGCTGATATAAAGCTCCACCGCATTTGTCGCACAGGCCTTCTTCTGAAGGACGTTTTGAATGGACGTTATAAATGGCCCCGCATGACTTGCATACCCGCCTGCCCGACAAGCGTTTTATCACTACTTCATCGGGAACGACGAAAAGCACTACACCGTCGAGTGAGATACCCAGCCGCCGCAGCAATCCATCCAGGACCTCGGCCTGCGGAACCGTCCGGGGAAATCCGTCCAGGATAAATCCTCTTTCGCAATCTTTTTCAGAAAGGCGGGTTTCCATCATCCCGATGATGACTTCATCGGGAACCAGCTTGCCTGCGTCCATATATTCCTGCGCGGTTTTCCCGAGTTCAGTCTTTTCGGCCACGTGCTTTCTCAATATGTCTCCGGTGGAAATATGGGCTATGCCCTTTTCCCGGCTAATTACCTCCGCCTGGGTTCCCTTGCCGGCACCGGGGGGTCCAATAAAAATAACTCGCATCTCGCAACACATCCCATCGATATCTTGTTACATCTTCAGCAGCCCTGCCGACTTGCCCTTGCCGCGCTTCAGTATTCCTTCATAATGGCGCATCAGAAGCTGAGCCTCGATCTGATGAACCGTGTCAAGGGCTACACCGACGACGATCAGGACCGCAGTACCACCGAAATAGAAGGTGGTTATTCCCATAAGCTGGGTCATCAGTGTAGGCAGAAGCGCCACAGCGGCGAGAAATACGGCACCGCCGAGGGTGATTCTCGACATGACTTTTTCTATGTATTCCGCTGTTGGCTTTCCGGGCCTGATACCGAGTATGAAGCCCCCGTATTTCTTCATGTTGTTCGCCGTATCCGCGGGGTCGAAGACAACTGCGGTATAGAAATAGGCGAAAAATATTATGAGCGCCACGTAAAGCACCATGTACACAGGGTTACCCGGTGACAACATGTTTTGTACCTGCGTTGCCAGGTTGCCCGAAAAAAAGCGCAGTATCGTATACGGGAAAAGAAGCACCGACGAAGCGAAGATTATCGGAATAACCCCTGCCTGGTTGACTTTAAGGGGGATGAATGTGCTCTGTCCCCCATACATCTTGTTTCCGATCACCCTCTTGGCATATTGAACGGGAAGCCTTCTTTGCCCTTCCTGGAGAAGAACGCAACCCGCCACGACTGCCACCATAACACCGGCTGCAATAACCATGACGAGAAGGTTCATTTCACCCAGCCTCATGAGCTCCCACGTCCTGATGATGGCTTCGGGAATCCTTGCCACGATCCCAGCGAATATCAAAAGGGAAATCCCGTTCCCTATGCCATGGTCGGATATTTCCTCGCCCAGCCACATCACCACGACAGAACCAGCCGTAATGGTGATAACGACGGTGGCGATACCGAATACCGAACCGGTAAATATCCCGAGATTCCTGAGCCAGAAAGTCATGCCGACAGCTTGTACGGCGGCGAAGAATATGGTACCCAGTCGCGTGTACTGAACAATTTTTTTTCTGCCCTGCTCTCCTTCTTTCTGCAATTTTTCAAGAGCAGGGAAGATTACCACAAGAAGCTGCATTACGATACTCGCGTTAATGTAAGGAGCCACACCGAGGGCGAAAACGCTGAAACGCCGGAGGGCGCCACCGGCAAAAAGATCCAGAAAGCCGAGGACGCCGCCCTGTTCGAAAAGCCGGGCCATGGCCTCCGGATCTATTCCAGGCGTTGGGATGTGCGCTCCAAGTCGATAGACGAAAAGCACTCCGACGGTAAAAAGGATCCGCCGCTTCAGGTCTGGAAGCCTGAATGCATCCCGAAAGGCGTCCAGCACCTAAATCACCTCGGTTTTTCCGCCCGCGGCCCTGATTTTTTCCGCGGCCTGTCCGCTAAAAGCATGTGCCTTTACCGTAAGGGCCTTCGTGATGTCCCCATTGGCGAGGATCTTTACGGGCTTGCGAAGCGACCTGACGAGCCTCCGCTCAAGCAATTGCTCTGGTCCTACGCTCGAACCGGCGTCGAATGATTCCTCAAGTGACGAGATATTGACCACCTGGTACGTCCTGGCGAACCGGGCGTTGTTGAATCCACGTTTGGGGATCCTGCGCGCAAGGGGCATCTGCCCGCCTTCAAAACCGGCGCGTACTCCTCCACCGCTGCGGGATTTCTGTCCCTTGTGGCCTTTCCCGCTAGTCTTTCCAAGGCCGCTACCCTTTCCCTGGCCTATCCTCTTTCTTTTTTTCGTCGAGCCCTCTGCCGGTCTGAGTTCATGAAGTTCCATGGCTGTCCCTCCTACTCCTCAATCTTTTCCCAATCGACAAGGTGCGAAACAGCCTTGACCATCCCCAGGATCTGGGGAGTCTGCTCATGGACAACGCTTTGATGGATACGCCTGAGCCCAAGAGCCTTGACCGTTGCCTTCTGTCTTTCCGGACGGCCCGCGGGACTGCGTTTGAGAGTTACTTTTATTTTTGCCATTGCCTAGAGCTCCTCCTATGCCGATTGCTCGTCGCGCCGCAATTTCCCCCTGAGGCGCAATACTTCCTCGGGGCTTCTCAGCGACTTTACAGCCTGCATCGTGGCGTAGGCCACGTTGACGGGGTTGGAAGTCCTTCCGATGACTTTAGTAAGGACATCGCTTACACCACCCAGTTCCATGATGGCGCGGACTACCGCCCCGGCGATAACTCCCGTTCCCGGAGCCGCGGGTTTCAAAAGCACTTCGGCGGCCCCATAGCGGCCTATGATATCGTGCGGAATGGTCGAGCCAACCTGTTTGAATTCGACCAGGTTCTTTTTCGCCTTGTCGATACCTTTTCTTACTGCCTCGGAAATTTCCTTGGCCTTGCCAATCCCGACTCCGACTCGTCTTTCACCGTCGCCAACTACCACGAGAACGCTAAATTTGAAACGTTTACCGCCCTTCACGACTTTGCTTACCCTGTTTATGGAGACAACGCGCTCTATGAGCTCTGTCCCCTTTGCGTTAAACGTCTTGCTCATTCTTCAAGCCTCCTTAGAGCTTCAGGCCGGCTTCCCGGGCGGCGTCGGCAAGAGCTTTAATCTTGCCATGATACATGTGGCCGCCTCTATCGAAAACCGCCGCGGTTATACCCAGGTCCCGAGCCCTCGCGGCAATGCACTCGCCGACAGCTTTCGCAGCTTCCATGTCAGACGTGCTGGAGAGGCTTTTTTTCAGTTCGGCCTCGGTGGTCGAAGCGGAAGCAAGCGTGTGGCCTCGGGTATCGTCTATAAGTTGGGCATAGATGTGATTCAGACTCCTGAAAACCGCCAGTCTCGGCTTCTCCGGAGTGCCGAAGATCTTGCGCCGAAGGCGGCGGTGTCGTATGAGCCGCATTTCGTTTCTTGAACGTTTAGTGATCATCTTTTTCACCTCGCACCGTTAGGCCCCTGCCTTGCCGGCTTTCCTCAGTACCTGCTCGTCGGAATACCTTATGCCTTTACCCTTGTAGGGCTCGGGTGGCCTGAATCCTCTGATTTCGGCGGCGACCTGTCCGACTACCTGCTTGTCGATGCCGCGGACCGAGATTTTCGTCGGCCCATCAGTGGATATCTCGATCCCCTCAGGTGGTTCGTATTGAACCGGATTGGAGTAACCGAGATTCAAAACGAGGGTTTTGCCCTGCATCTGGGCCCTCCATCCCACTCC
>JAHDOX010000039.1 GCA_018434645.1 Synergistales bacterium
CTGCCGGACCGCATGACCCGGGATGTCCCTGGGCCATCGGTTCGGACCTCGGGGGGCATACCGCAATTCATCCCGAACTTGGAACCCTCGAAGATTTCAGGAACTTCGTTCGTAAAGCACGGGAGCTGGACATGGAAGTCGCCATTGACCTGGCCTTCCAGTGCTCCAGGGATCATCCATATATTAAAACCCATCCAGAGTGGTTCAAGTGGCGACCCGACGGCAGTATTCAATATGCAGAAAATCCACCGAAAAAATACCAGGACGTGGTACCCTTCAATTTTGAGACGAACCATTGGGAAGAACTTTGGGAGGAATTAAAAAGCGTAACGTCCTTTTGGGTCGACCAGGGAATACGGATCTTTCGTGTGGACAATCCACACACCAAGCCCTTCCCCTTCTGGAGCTGGTTGATAAAAGAAATCAGAAAAGACAACCCCGATGTAATCTTTCTCGCCGAAGCCTTCACTCGCCCGAAAGTCATGCGTCGCCTGGCCAGAGAGGGTTTTGCTCAATCTTATACCTATTTCACTTGGAGAAACAGCAAACACGAAATACAGGAATACCTCCTTGAGCTGACCCAAACTGAACTTGTTGAATATTTCCAGCCGAACTTCTGGCCGAACACTCCGGACATCCTCCCCGAATTTCTCCAGATCGGGGGCAGGCCCGCCTTTGTTATCCGCCTGGTTTTGGCCGCTACTCTTTCGTCTTGTTACGGTATCTACGGTCCTGTTTACGAGTTGATGGTCGCTGACGCCTTGCCGGGCCGCGAGGAATACCTCAATTCAGAAAAATACGAAATTCGTGACTGGGAATGGGACCAGCCTGGGAACCTTAAGGATTTCATATCACGTCTAAATGCTATCCGCCGGGAGAACAAGGCGCTGCAAACCACCAGAAACCTGAGCTTTATCGAAACCGACAACGACAACGTCATTTTTTACCTCAAGGAAAGCACCGACGGCGATAATGTCCTTCTGACAGGCGTAAGCCTTGATCCCTTCTCGAGTCAGGAATGTCGGGTAAACCTGCCTTTGGAGGAACTTGGAATCGAGCCCACCCAGGCTTATCTTCTCCACGACCTGCTGGGTGACGAAAAACACATTTGCCAGGGCGGCAGGATAGCTTTCGTATTGGACCCGGCAGTACTTCCCGCTCGCGTATTTAGTATCCACCGGCGCCTGCGCAGAGAAGAAGACTTCGATTATTTCATGTGAAAAGACCAGAAAGGGAAAAACCCATGAAAAACCAGGATCTTTGGTACAAAGACTCGATTATCTACCAATTACATGTCAAGGCCTTCTTTGACAGCAATAACGACGGCATCGGTGACTTGCAAGGATTGATACAAAAGCTTGATTACCTCAAGGAACTCGGTGTCAACACGCTTTGGCTGCTTCCTTTTTACCCTTCGCCTTTAAGGGATGACGGGTACGACATATCTGATTATCGGAACATCCACCCGGATTACGGGAAGCTGCGCGATTTCAGGTTGTTCCTCCGTAAGGCCCACGCGAAAGGCTTCAGGGTAGTCACCGAGTTAGTGATAAACCACACGTCCGATCAGCATCCCTGGTTCCAGAGGGCGCGCAGGGCAAAACCGGGTTCTTCCTGGCGAAACTTCTATGTATGGAGCGACGATCCAAACAAGTTTTCAGAAGCCCGCATCATCTTCCAGGATTTCGAGACATCCAACTGGACCTACGACCCCATTGCGAAATCCTACTACTGGCATCGTTTTTATTCGCACCAACCGGATTTGAACTTCGACAACCCGCAAGTGCGCCAGGCCGTATTCAAGATCCTTGACCACTGGATGGATATGGGCGTCGACGGGTTCCGCCTTGACGCAATCCCCTACCTTTTTGAACGCGAAGGAACTAATTGCGAAAACCTTCCCGAAACCCACGAGTTTTTGAAGGAACTCAGAAGTCACGTGGACGAAAAATACGGAGACCGCATGCTTCTCGCCGAGGCTAACCAGTGGCCCGAGGACGCCGTAAGTTATTTCGGATACGGCGACGAATGTCACATGGCCTTCCATTTTCCTATAATGCCGAGAATTTTCATGTCACTTTGGATGGAAGATCGTTTCCCTATAGTGGACATCATGGAACAGACTCCCCCGATACCTGACCCGTGCCAGTGGGTGATGTTTCTTAGAAATCACGACGAGCTAACCCTCGAGATGGTTACAGACGAGGAGCGCGACTATATGTACCGGGTATACGCCAAGGATCCCAGGGCGAGAATTAACCTTGGCATAAGGCGTAGACTGTTTCCCCTTGTAAGACAGAATCGCCGCAGGGCCGAGCTTTTGAAGTTCATCCTTTTTTCCCTGCCTGGCGCGCCCTGCCTTTATTACGGAGACGAAATCGGCATGGGAGACAACTACTTCCTGGGAGACAGAAACGGCGTCAGGACACCGATGCAATGGTCACCAGACAGGAACGCTGGGTTCTCGAAGGTTAACCCGCAAGAACTTTATCTTCCCGTAATATTGGACCCCGAATATCACTACGAAGCCATAAATGTTGAAAATCAGGGGAAAAATCCTTCTTCTTTTCTTTGGTGGATGCGGCGTGTCATCTCCATGAGGAAACAACTCAAGGCACTTGGCAGAGGAAAAATGGAAATCATCAATTGCTCAAATCCGAAGATATTAGCCTTTACCAGAATCCATGACAACGAGGTCGTACTCGTCGTAGCCAACCTGTCAAGGTTTTCGCAGGTAGCCGAACTTGATCTTTCAGGATATCAGGGATATCTGCCCGAAGAGGTATTCAGCGGAAATTCTTTCCCGAAAATCAGCTCCGAACCCTATGTCCTGACCATGGGCTTCCATGACTATTTTTGGTTCAGATTAAAGAAATCGCCTGAAAAGGTCCTGTTGAAAGAAGAGAGAATGGAAATACCCCGTGTGCAGATACCGGTCTGGAAGAACATCCTCGACGGGACATTCAGACAAAAGTTGGAAAAGCAGGTCTTCCCTTCTTATCTGGCCAGATCAAGATGGTTTGCCGGAAAGGCAAAAACCATTCGCAGTGTTTCCATATTTGAATGCATTCCCGTCCAGAAAAACAATTCCCGGACCCACTACATGCTCCTCAGCGTGGCTTATACGGAGGGAAGCCCCGATATGTACTCTGTGCCAGTTTCTTTCGCCTCCGGGGAAGAAGAAGGCGAAATCAGAAAGAACCATCCGGAAACCATTATTGCGGAAGCGACTCTGGATGGAAGCAACGGAATCCTTTACGACGGCGTTTACGACTCTTCACTGCAGTCCGCCATGCTCGACATCCTGCTCAAAAGAAGGCGTATCAAAAACAGCAAGGGAGCCCTCTGCGGCGTACCCGGCCGTGAATCCAAAAAGATCGTGATCCCTGATAAGCTTAATTCCAGGGTTCTTCAGGTCGAGCAGAGCAACACTTCCATACTTTACGACGAGCTTCTTTTCCTCAAGTTGCTCAGAAAAGTAGCTGAAGGCATAAACCCGGATCTTGAGATCAGCCGGTTTCTTACTGAGAAAACACGTTTTCTTCATACTCCCCGTTATATAGGCGCGCTGGAATATAACACGCCTTCATTGGACCAAGCTGTGGCGCTTGGAGTGTTTCATGAATACGTACCCAACCAGGGAAGTGCCTGGTCGTTCACGCGTTCTTCGCTGGATCATTTCTTTGATGTCGTGCTATCGGAGACCATTGCTTCGCCAAAAGCTGAAGAGCTGACCTTTACGACAAAAACAACGAAAGAAGTGCCTGCAGAACTGATTGAAACAGCCGGAGACTTCTATTATGAGATGATAAAACTTCTCGGCCAAAGGACCGCCGAAATGCATTTGGCACTTGCGTCAGACAACGAAAACCCTTCATTCAAGCCAGAAAAGTTTTCCAGGCTTTACCAAAGGGCCATTTACCAGTCTATGAGAAGCCTCGCTTCGGTGGCACTGAAAACACTGAGACGCCGACTCGACACCCTTCCGGAAGCTGTGGCTGGACCAGCGGAAAAACTTTTAACTTTAGAAGAGACAGCAAGGACACTCTTGAACCGTATTACCAGGGAGAAAATAATTTCCCTCAAAATACGAATTCACGGCGATTACCACCTGGGACAGGTCCTTTTTACGGGGAAGGATTTCAAAATCATCGACTTCGAGGGCGAGCCCATGCGGCCGCTGACAGAACGACGCCTCAAGCGTTCGCCTTTCAGGGACCTCGCAGGGATGCTTCGCTCCTTCGACTATGCCATATCATCGGCATTGAAAGACAGACTTTCCGTACGTCCCCAGGATGAACCACGCCTTTTTCCCTGGCGCAAGGCCTGGATCGCTTCGGCTTCAACAGCCTTTTTGAACGGTTACGTAGAAACTGCAGGGCAAGCGCCCTTCGTTCCCGACTCCGACTCATCAGCGACTATTCTGCTTTATTCTTTCCTTCTCGAAAAGGCCTTTTATGAATTGAACTATGAGCTCAACAACCGTCCCGGATGGGTGGACATACCAATAAGGGGAATATTGGACCTCATCGAGGATGCGAACGAGCTGGAAACTCCTGCAGGAGGTGGTCGGCAATGAAAAACAACGTCATCAGGCACTCGCTAATGACTGATCAGGACATCTATTACTTCAGGGAAGGCACCCACGCCCGGCTTTATGAAAAACTGGGAGCCCATCCTGTAACGGTGAAAGGCGAAAAAGGCACTCACTTTGCGGTTTGGGCACCCAACGCCAGGCGTGTATCCGTAATCGGAGATTTTAACGGCTGGGAGGCCGGGAGTCACGTGCTTCAGCAATATTGGCCCGATACGGGGATACTGGAAGGTTTCATTCCCGGGGCAAGTCATGGCTCTCTTTACAAATACCGAATAGAATCGATGGCTGGAACGCAAGACAAGGGTGATCCATTCGCCTTTTTCTGGGAAATGCCTCCGGGCAACTCCTCCATTGTCCATGACATAGACTGGTCCTGGACAGATGATGAATGGCTGGCGTCCAGGAAGAAAGCCAACGCCCTTGATTCGGCCATATCCATTTATGAAGTGCACCTGGGATCGTGGCGACGCTCGCCGGAAAAGGGGAATGCTTTTTTAAACTACAGGGAATTAGCTGAACAACTTGTAAGCTACCTTCGGCAAACCAACTTCACCCATGTTGAATTTCTTCCTGTTATGGAACATCCCTTTTACGGATCATGGGGTTACCAGACGCTGGGTTATTTCGCCCCAACAGCCAGATACGGGATTCCACAGGACTTTATGTACCTGGTAAACGAACTGCACAAATCAGGCATCGGGGTCATCCTTGACTGGGTCCCCTCCCATTTCCCCTCCGATGCCCATGGTTTGGCGCAATTCGACGGCACTTACCTTTACGAACACATGGACCCAAGGCTCGGCTTTCATCCCGACTGGAAGAGCTCGATTTTCAATTACGGCCGCAATGAAGTGCGATCATTCCTTACCAGCAGCGCCAATTTCTGGATCGATCGTTACCATGCGGACGGGCTGCGTGTAGATGCCGTAGCATCCATGCTGTACCTGGACTATTCCAGGAAACCGGGAGAATGGATCCCTAACAGGTATGGGGGCAGGGAAAACCTGGAAGCCATAGAGTTCCTGAAACAAATGAACAGGACAGTCCATGAACTGAACGAAGGAGTGCTGACCATAGCCGAAGAGTCCACGGCCTGGCCCATGGTTACCAGACCCGCCGAGGTTGGAGGTCTGGGATTCGACATGAAATGGAACATGGGTTGGATGCACGACATCCTGAGCTACTTTTCGCAGGATCCCATACACCGCAAATATCATCATGACAACCTGACCTTCAGTATCTGGTACGCTTTTTCGGAAAATTTCCTCCTGCCCTTATCTCATGACGAAGTGGTTCACGGGAAAGGGTCCCTCCTGGGGAAAATGCCCGGTGACGACTGGCAGAAATTCGCGAACCTGCGGCTTCTTCTGGGTTACATGTACAGCCACCCAGGAAAAAAACTACTTTTTATGGGAAGTGAATTCGGCCAATGGAGTGAATGGAACCACGATACCAGCCTGGACTGGCACCTGACCGAATTCGAACCGCATCGGCGCCTGCAACGGTGGGTCGAGGATTTCAACGCCTTATACAAAGGTGAGCCCGCCCTTTTCCGGCAGGATACAGCTCCGGAGGGCTTCAGCTGGGTTGATTTCAGGGATTGGGAAAGCAGCGTAATTTCTTTTCTGAGAAAGGCTGGAAAGGACGACCCGACGGTTTTGGCCGTTTGTAATTTCACGCCCGTTCCGCGCCATAATTACAGAATAGGCGTCCCCAAAAGTGGTTTCTGGAAAGAAATTATAAACAGCGACGCTAAAGATTACGGCGGGAGCGGTCAAGGGAATTTCGGAGGCGTCGAGACGACGCCAGTGCCTTATCATGGATTCGAACAGTCCCTTTCCGTTGTACTTCCTCCCCTGTCGATCGTTCTTTTCAAAGGGCCCGATAAAGCCTGAAAAAGACAAACAGGGGTGAACGTCATGGACCTCAGGAAATTCACCGCCAGGGCCAATCGGTTTATAGAATCACTGCCGCCTGCGCTTTTAGCGAACCTGAACGGCGGTATCATAGTTGAACCGAAAGCGAAGCAAGAAGGTGGTTACCTGATTATGGGGGAATACCTTGAAGACCCTGGCCTTGGCCGTCTTGTCGTTCTTTATTACGGTTCCTTCAGGGAGAGTCTCGGAATTGCCCCCGAAACCGAATGGGACGAGGAAATCGAGGAGACTATTCTTCACGAACTTCGTCATCACGTAGAATCCCTCGCCGGGATAGACGACCTGTCCGCCGAGGAAATGCTCGAATTGCAGGACAAGTATTTTGACGAGGGAAACTGAAAACACGGGCAATCGACTGTGTCTTTTTTTCAAGAAACGCCCTTCATCGAAAGGGAAATCCTTTTTCTTTCGATGTTGACGCTTGTAACCCTTACATTGACCTTCTGCCCTGCCTTAAGTATTTTTTGCGGATTTTTGACATAACTGTCCGCCAAACGGCTGACATGGACCAATCCATCCACATGAACCCCTATATCAACAAAGGCCCCGAAGTCCGTCACATTGCTGACGACGCCCACGAGGACCATCCCTTCCTCAAGGTCTTCAATCGACTTGATTCGCGGATCGAAAGCAGGTATTTCGAAGCTCTCTCTCGGGTCCCTCCCGGGACGTGCCAGTTCATCCATAATATCCTCCAGTGTCGGCAGACCTATTTCGCCGCCTGCATAATTCCTGATATCAATTCCGGCACGAAGGCTTTCATCTTTAAGAAGGTCGGCGACACGACAATTCCGGTCTGCTGCCATGGCCTCGACGATTTTATAGTGGTCAGGGTGCACCGCACTCGCATCCAGGGGGTTATCGCCGCCACGAATCCTGAGAAAACCGCTTGCCTGCTCGAAGGCCTTCGGACCCAGGCGCGGCACCTTTTTTAGATCCTCGCGGGATCTGAAAGGGCCTTCCTTTCTCCTGAATTCCACGATATTTTCAGCCAACGTCGGACCTATGCCCGAAACGTACGACAAAAGGTGGCGGCTCGCAATGTTAACCTCCACGCCTACGCGATTCACGCAGGAGACCACCACGTCGTCGAGTCTGCTCCTGAGGGCTTTTTGATCCACATCATGCTGGTACTGGCCTACTCCGATCGACTTCGGATCTATCTTTACCAGTTCGGACAGAGGGTCCTGTAGCCGCCGCCCTATAGAAACAGCCCCCCTAACCGTTACGTCCTGCTCTGGCAGTTCCTCCCGCGCCACCTCTGACGCCGAATAGACCGAGGCTCCGCTTTCATTCACTATAAGGATTGCCAGATTCACTGAAATATCTAGGCTCCTGAAAAACTCGCCGGTTTCCCTGCCGGCCGTACCATTTCCTATTGCTACGACTTCGACAGAAAATTCGTCGAGAAGTTTCTTGACTTTGAACTTTGCTTCTTCCAGTTTCTTTTTACCGCTGAAGGGGAATATCGTTTCCGTCGCCACAAGCTCGCCCTGAGAGTCAAGAATTACCAGTTTGCACCCCGTTCTTATACCAGGATCGACAGCGAGGACTGGTTTTCTTCCAAGTGGAGGCGCGAGTAGAAGGTTTTCAAGGTTGGCTGCAAAAACCTCTATGGCCTTTTTATCAGCTTTGCGCTTGAGTGCATTTCTAAGCTCCGTTTCCATGGAAGGAGCAAGCAGCCTCCGGTACCCGTCGCGCAGTGCCGTACGGACTTCCCTGCCCGCGCCGTTTTCGACCGAGATAAAGGCCTCTTCCATTATCCGCAGCGCTTCTTCTTCGGGAGGAAGAATCGAGAGTTGCAGAAACCCCTCCTTCTCCCCCCTGAAAAGGGCTAGGATCCGGTGAGAAGGGACGGCTCTTGCGGCCTCGTTCCATTTGAAATAATCCGCGTACACGGCTCCCTCGGTTTCCTTTCCTTCGATTACCCTCGAACGGAGCCTGCCCCGCCTCACGAAAAGAATACGCATTGCAGAACGTATCCTTGCATCTTCACTGGCCTTTTCCGAAATAATGTCTCTCGCTCCGGCAAGGGCCTCGGCTTCGTTGGGTACCCCCTTTTCTGCGTTAATATACTCTCTTGCCTTCTTTTCAGGAATAATGGGGGTAATAACACCTTTGGCCGCCTGAATCAAAATTTCCGCCAGTCCCGCAAGCCCCTTTTCCCTGGCGACCATAGCCCGCGTGCGTCGTTTTGGCCGGTACGGGAGATATAAATCCTCCAACCTAGCGACGTTCGGTGCCGACTCTATCGCGTTTTCCAGTTCGGGAGTCAGAAGGTTCCGTTCATTCAATGAACGGAGGATGGCTTTGCGTCTTTTGTCAAGCTCCTCAAGCTGCGCAGCCCTGTCA
>JAHDOX010000035.1 GCA_018434645.1 Synergistales bacterium
CACAGCAAACCACTAACGCCGATAGCACTATCGGTATATGGGCGTCGACACCAAGCGCCAATACTCCATAGCTGATGATTACCGCCGCTACAACAAACACACCTATCGACAATCCCAAACTCGGTCTTACCTGTTCCTTTTCTTTGGCCGACATTCGTATCATCCTCCTTACTTGACATGATAGTTAAACTCTATTTCTCTTGACTTCCCTGTCTCTTTTCCCGCCCCCCTCCTTACCTATACGGTTTTTCGAATTCTCGTCACCCAACCAACCAGGGGCTTGCTCTTCCCGTCTTTTTTCGCAAAATACTTCAATACTTCAGGAAGAGTTGAAGCAATGAAAAAGTTGTGGAAACCTCATATCTTCAAGAAAGGCAATCTTTAGTTGATGATTTTTGATTGTGAAGTTTCTGTTTGTGTAATTGATGGAATGGCTAAAACTTTTGACTGCATCGGGTGATGATGCATAAGTCCGACAGGATACGGGATACCGCTTTCTTTCTTGGGCTATACAGAAGATTTGCGCCTGGAATTTCACAATATTTTCCTCCGGAAAATGCAAAATAGGGCAACTCTTCAATAAAAAACGGTCTTCTCTTTTTCTTATTGAATTATACAACATTTCCAAATATATGCGATCATGCAGTTAGCGACTTCAAATAGATATTCGTTAAATAGAGTTTTCAGAATATAGCCCAGGCCTTGCCTGTTATTAATGTGAAGTGGTAATATTATCTTCGGCTTTTCTCTAGAAAACCGCGAAAAGGGGACCCGTTCATGACAGACCAGCAAAAACAGGCTGTAATTCTCATGCTCGTTGAAAAGCAGGGTGAAAACCCCAACCTCTGGGGTTACGCACGTCTGCGAAAGTCGGTACTGCTACTCCAGAAGGAACAAGATGTCCCTTTGGGCTTTCCTTTCAGGCTCGAAAGGGAACGTCCGGTTTCGCCTGATTTGCAGCGTTTTCTCGAGGATATGCGTTTTAAAAAACTTCTTGTGTTCAAGGAGACCCCCCATGGATATCGCATCGTCTGCGGTGAGAAGGGCAAAAAACTCCTTGCCGAACACCGGGAAACAGTAGAGCAATACAAGGAACAGGTTACCCGGGTGTTCGATATAGTCAAGGACTTGTGCCTTACCGACCTACGCGAAGCCGCCTACGAGGCATTCCTGAGAAACCCGGAATAAATCCGCATTTTGCCTTGACCCCAAGGTCAGAAAGAACATGTCCCTTGAACATTTGCATTGAAAAATGCTAGTATCTGCTACTAGCAGCTACCAGGAGGTGCGACATTGAGAAGAGTCGATCGCCAAAAAAAAATACTTGCAATTTTGGAGGCAACGGAAGAACCCGTCAGCGGGTCAGAACTGGCAGAAATCTTTTCCATCAGCAGACAAGCTGTCGTACAAGATATCGCACAGCTGCGCAAAAGTGGTTTCCAGATTTCCGCAACCCCCCAGGGTTATCTTATGCAGAAAGGTCCTGAAAGATTCCGGAGGATCTTCGCTGTCAGGCACGGACCCGAGGACATAATCGAGGAACTCGGAGCCGTCGTGGATTGCGGCGGACTGGTCATTGATGTCATTGTAGACCATCCGGTTTACGGGGAAATAAGGGGCAACATACACGTAAAGACAAAAGAGGACGTGACCCGATTCGTTAACCTTCTAAACAGTACGGGGCAAAGCCCGCTGCTCTGCCTGTCGAAGGGGTTTCACCTTCATACGATCGAGGCCGAACAACCTGAAGTACTGGACGCTATCGAGAAGACTCTCGAAGAAAAAGGGTTTCTCGTAACCTGAAAATCACCGAACATGAGGAGGAGTCAAATTGCCTGTGCAGGAAAGGGTATGGATCTTGTCCGCCGCTTTGTTGACGGCGGCCGACATTATTTTGCCGTACATGGTTTTCGAAAAAAGTGGAGCCTGGACCTTTTGGACAGTTCTTACAGCAATAGTGCTTGCAGGTGGAATCTTTTACACCATGTCGTGGAAAGACCCTGTAACTGAAGCAAAAGGGAGAAAACATCGATGAGCAGTGTGTTTCTTCTTTCGGGAATTTTCCTCTGGTTTGCGGCCGGTACTTTTCTTTCCTGGACGGCAAGGAAAGAACTGGGAAAGGGCATGACGGAATATTTCCTTGCCAACCGTAGCGTCGGGGGCGTCCTTTCCGCCTTGACGTACAGTGCGACTACCTACAGTGCCTTCATGATGGTGGGGTTAGTAGGCCTGACCTACAAGACCGGGGTGGCAAGCCTCGGTTTCGAGCTGACTTACCTGATAGGGACGGTTTTCCTCCTGGCCTTGTTCGCTCCGAGGTATTGGTCCGCCGGCAAGCGGTTCAACCTCCTTACACCGGCTGAAATGCTTTCGTTCCGGTACGAGAGTCCTGCGGTCGGGATCGCAGCGGCGGTCCTGTGCATCGTGATGCTGATTCCCTATGCTGCGGTACAGCTCATGGGGACGGGGTATCTTCTCGAAACCCTTTCAGGAGGGGGGATATCTTTCCGGACAGCCACAATCATAGCTGCGTCCATGTCCTTTATCTTCTCCTGGTGGGCAGGACTTCGTTCTGTAGCTCTTACCGATGCGCTCCAGTCGGGAATCATGCTCACCGCCAGCGTCCTGCTCGCTGCTTTTGCAGGTTTTGCGCTCCTTCCCGGAGGTCCCCTGGGGTTTTCTCAAACAAACCCCGCACTTCTGGAGGTTTCATGGCCTCTTCCGATGTTTGTGGGCTTGACGCTTCCCTGGTTTTTTTTCGCGGTCACCAATCCCCAGGTAGTTCAACGCCTGTATAGCCCCAGGAGCATCGGAAGCATCCGAAAAATGATCCTCGGTTTTTCTTTTTTCGGGTTCCTGTATACACTTCTTTGCGTCTATCTGGGGTTTGCGGCGGCGGGTCTGGTACCAGGCCTTGAAGTTGCAGACAACGCCATGGCCGCCCTGTTGTCCCTCGTGCCCAAGCCGCTGGCCCTTATAGTCACCCTTAGCATAATCGCAGCGGCGGTATCGACGATGAATTCCATCATTCTTACTCTCAGTTCCATGTTCGGAAGGGATATACTGAAGGCTGCCATTCCCACGCTTGACGAGAACAGGGAAATGCTCCTAAGCAAGGCTTTCATTCCCGTTATTACCGTGGTGTGCCTGATTTTCGCCCAATACCGCTTCAACTTGATAGCCGTACTCTCTTCCATGGCATCCGGGGGCCTTCTAATGCAGCTTCCTGCCGTTATCGGTGCCTTTTTCTGGAAGCGTTCGAGTGCCTCCGGCGCTTTCTGGAGTATCGCAACAGGCGGCGTTTTAACAGGCTCACTCTACGTGGCGGGGGCAAAGCCCCTGGGGCAATGGCCACCTGTCTGGGGGCTATTGCTTTCAGCAACTGTTTTTCTTATTGTAAGCCTGTTGACTTCTCCGCCTGCGCAGGCTGGCAGTTTCTTAAGTTCCATAAATGACGACCTTGCCGGGATTCTCTCGAAAAAGGGAAACTCCAAAGGCTGATCAGGCGAGATCTGCCTTGAGGTAAGCCTTGGTCCAGGGACACGCCACCATGCATATTCCACATATGGTGTGTCCCAGTTTCCTCTCTTCGGAAAAGGCTTTCGCCTGGTCGTGGCAAGCCCTTATGTCTATTATTTCCTCACGTGAAAGGGAAGGGGACCATTCTCTTCCAGTAGGTGCAAAAACGGGACAGGCAAAGCGGCAACAGCTGCAACTTCCACAAAAGGACTGCTCCACGGGTTTTCCGGCCGGAAGGGGCGCATCGGTCATGACCGTGCACAATCTGACGGCCGATCCAAATTCACGGGTTACCAGCAAGGCACATTTGCCTATCCAACCCAGGCCGGAGCGGGTGGCCGCCGTCTTGTGAGGGAATTCGGCAGAAAGGGTACTTTTGTTCCAGCTTTCCGTCGTGGGCCCCACAAGATGAGTCTCGTACCCCGTTTTTTGAATCAGGTCGCAGACATCCTGTCCCAATATTGCAAGGGCTTTGTTTACCCGGACATATTCGTCACGATAGTTTTTTGTCGGTCCTTCATATATCTCCTCCAGTACCTCGCGGTCAAGAGGGTAGGCTATAGACACGGCAACGGACCATTTTCTCGCCAGCTTTTGAGTGACTCCACGGATATCGGCAAACCCGACTTTACCCGCCCCTTTTTCGAGAAGGTGCTCCCTGATCTTTTTAGCCAACTTATCACATGCCATTGGCATTTCTCTCCTTCTTCTCATTTCCAGATTTATTGGTTTTTCTCTTCGCACTGGCCATAGTCACGGAAAAGCCTCATCAGTTCTTCCATTTCGGAAGCACAGAGACACCTGGGTTCTCCGGCGCATTTTGCCTTGTAGTAGATTTCCGCCAGGAATTCAGCCTTTTCGGCGGCGGAAAAGGCTTCATACAGGTCTTTCCCCACGGCTACAAGTCCATGGTTCGCAAGGATGGCGGCTTTCCCGTTTCCTATGGATTGCACCACAGAAAGCGCCAGTTCTTTGGAACCGAAAGGTGCGTAGGGCGCGACGGGAATCCTCCCTCCGAAAGAAGCCATAAGGTAATGAAAGGGAGGAATTTCCCAACCAAGGCACGCCAAAACGGAAGTATAAAGAGAATGAGTATGAACCACCGCCCCTGTTTCCGGCAGATGTCGATATAGTTCCAGGTGAAGAGGTACCTCGCTTGAGGGTTTTTTTCTTCCCCAGAGGATTTTACCTGCCAGCGACAGGATGACGACGTCATCCGTCGTTATTCTTTCGTAAGCCATCCCGCTCGGGGATATGGCGACAGAGCCGCCTTCGGTTCGGCAGCTCAGGTTGCCTCCCGTGCCCCTGGTCAAGCCGCTTTCAAAAAGTTTTCGACCGTACCGGACTATTTGCTCTCTTGCCTTGGGGTCATCCATTTCACCCACTCCTTCTTGAGCTGAACTTTCCCGGGGTTTTCCTATATTATCTTCGAACCGCCTTCTCTAATGCCAGCATCGTTTCCGACTCTCCGTGAAAGTGGTACCCTTTCATTGACAGCACCCATAAGACCCTGTGTATAGGAGGTTAAATTCATGCCTGCGAAAAACAGAAGACCGGTACCCCTTTTCCAGGTCGACGCATTCACTTCTAAACCGTTTAAAGGCAACCCGGCCGCGGTATGTCTTTTTGAAAAATTTCCAGAAGACCAACTGCTCAAGGACATCGCAGCGGAGATGAACCTCTCGGAAACTGCGTTTTTGGTTCACCGCGTCAATGACGGACCTTCGGCTACGGAGTATGAAATACGATGGTTCACTCCGACGGTCGAGGTACCCCTTTGCGGACACGCTACGCTTGCCGCATCCCACGTTATTTTCAACGAACTCCAGGAGGCTCGGGACAACATAGAGTATGCAAGCAAAAGTGGAAGACTTTCCGCAAGGCGGGAGGGAAAGGCAATAATTCTCGATTTTCCTTTAAACCCTCCCAAGGTTTGCTCATGCCCTAAAGACGTGCTCAAGGCTCTGGGGATAGACAAGTTCAATGCCGCAGCTATTTCCGAAACGGCCGAAATGCTCCTGGTAGAAGTCGAAAGCGAGGAGTTCTTGCGCTCCCTGTCACCCGATATGGGCGCCCTGGTTGAAAGCGAGAGGGAAGGTTTGCCTTTCGAGGGTGTCATAGTTACGGCTCCTTCCAAAAGTTATGACTTCGTATCCCGCTATTTCGGACCCTGGGAGGGGATTGACGAAGACCCTGTCACAGGCTCGGCCCACACTGTCCTTGCACCGTACTGGTCACAAAAGCTTTCCAAAAATGAATTCAGGTCTTTTCAGGCCTCGAAACGCGGAGGAGAGCTATCGCTCAGGATCAGGGGGGAAAACCGTCTCGATATAATCGGCGAAGCCTGTACGGTATTCATGGGCAAACTTTTCCCATGGCAATAACCCTGCTCTGGCGATAAAGGGAGAGACCCAAAGATATACAGGGCCTCTCCCTCTTCTAAAAAACCGTTGTGGGACAGCTTCGCTTCTTGCTTTTACTTTATTGCCGGAATCCCTCCGAGGTTTGAGAGGGTCTTTTCATCTATCGTCACGTTAAACCGATCTTTTAATTTCTCCACTTCCTGTTCCAGGTACCACTGCTGGATGTCCTGCTGCAACTGCGGAAGAGCTTCCTCGAAAGATTGCTGGTGAGCTGGTTCCCTTTCGAGAACCTGGACAACATGCCACCCGAATCGGCTTTCGACAGGTCCTTTGATGGAGTTTTCCTTCATAGAGAAAACCAGCTTGTCAAATGCGGGCACCGTCTGTCCAGGTGTGACCCAACCCAAATCTCCGCCGTTTTGGGCACTGCCCCTGTCGATACTTTTAGCCCGCGCCACTTCAGGGAAGGCGGACGGATCCACCATGACTTCCAAAAGCACCCTGGAAGCTTCTTCCTTCGTAGAGGTCAATATGTGTCGAACATGAGCTGACTCGGGAACTACGTAGTCTTCCTTGTGCGCTTCGTAATATTTTTCCAGGTCCTCACGATGGAGGCTCCAATTTGCCGCCACCTTGTTGACATAGGCCTGAGCCAGCGTATTGGCCCTGTTCCACCTGAGCGTCAGGGCCACGTCCTCGTCGAGGTGAAGTCCTTCCATCATCGCCGCCTGGCTCAAAATAAGAGACATCAGGACCTGGTTCGCAAGCTGCTGCCTCTGCTCGAGCGTGGTCTGTGCCAGGACCAGAGGTGCCATTCCCCTGCTGACTCCGGACTGAAGCACCAGAAGATTTACCATCTCCTGCTCTCCTACCTTCTCTCCGCCTACGGTAACCACCGGTTTTTCGTCAGCGGCGCAAGCCGTACCTGCAAGTATGACTAAAAAAGCGACCATGACCACCGCCATAACCAGGTTTCTCTGTTTCTTGCAAATGGTTTTCATCGAATTCCTCCCAGTTCAACAGTTTCTTCAATCTTTGGTACCGTTTTTGGGTGTGCTGTGGTACGGCAGCGGGACATATTGTACCGAGGGCCTCCGTTGTCCCGACTGTGGATAGAATTTCATGATCTCGCTTATTTCGTCGGGCATTTCCGTACTTACGAACATGCCGAGCTCTTTAGCTTCCTCGCTTGAAATCGGATAATCATGGGTCCAGCGCCCTTCCGTCAGCACATTGGCGAGTTTCTCAGCTTCTTCCTCTGAAATGTTGTCGACGAGAAGGTCCTTGATGAATTTGCGTGTCTGATTTATGGCTTTTCTGGAAATGTCGGCCATAATTAATGTTTCGTCATCAAGTTCGGCCACCGGTTTTTGCTCCACCGTCTTGAGAATGGAAACGGCGGGATATTGCCCTATCTGCGGGTCTACAGGCCCCAAAACGGCATGTTTGTCCATGACTATTTCATCGGCCGCCATAGCGACCAGCGTTCCCCCGGACATCGCATAGTGAGGGACAAAGACCGTCACCTTGGCAGGGTGCTTGTTAAGCGCAGCCGCTATCTGCTCCGCCGCAAGAAGTAGCCCCCCAGGTGTATGGACAATTATATCGATGGGCGTATCGGCGGAGGTGAGGCGTATAGCCCTGAGCACTTCTTCTGAGTCCTCGATGTCGATGAAGTTCCGTGAGAACATCCCGAAGAAACCCACGCTCTCCTGCCTGTGAATCAGGGTGATAACCCTGCTTCTCCGCCGCTTTTCCAACCCCCTTATAGCGGTTACCCTTGATTTTTCGAGAAAACGCTGCTTCATCGAAGGGTAAATGAAAAAGAAAAACAGCAGAATCCAGAAAAAATTACCCTCCACGACCCTTCCCCCTCTCTTCGGGAACCATTTTGTCCTGAAATCCAAGAATAGCAGAAACCGGGGCCTGGGTCACTTCCGCCCCGGTTTCTCAAGTTCAAGCTTGTTACCTTCGGTCTTTACCCTTCTGTTTTTCCGGTGTTCGCGACGGTCTTGCCGGATTGCCCCGCGTCTTTTCTCTTTTTCACGGTCTTGAAGGAAAACTTGTCTCCCTCGACATTCACCCGAATCACGCTGTTTCTTTCTACTTTGCCTTCCAGCAAAAGATCGGCCAATGGATCTTCTATCGTCTTCTGCAGGGTCCTGCGCAAGGGTCTGGCTCCGAACTTGGGCTCATAGCCCTTTATCAGCAGTTTTTCTCTGGTCTCCGCAGGTACGTCTATGGTTATCCCCTGCTCTTCCAGTCTCTTAGAAACCTCGTCGAGCATGATGTCGAGGATCTTCAGAAGCTCTTCTTTTCCCAGCGGCTTGAAGATGATTATGTCGTCGACCCTGTTGATGAACTCCGGCCGGAATGTTTTTCTTACGGCTTCCATGATGCTGGATTTCATCTTCTCCAGGTCGACATCTGCGCCCTCTGTGGCAGTAAAGCCGAGCGAACGGCTTTTCATCAGGTCCTGGGCACCTACGTTGCTGGTCATGATTACCACGCTGTTTCTGAAATCTACTGTATGCCCCTGTCCGTCGGTAAGCCTTCCGTCTTCGAGGATCTGCAGGAGGATATTCAAGACATCGGGATGCGCCTTTTCGATCTCGTCGAAAAGAACGACCGAATAAGGCCGTCTCCTGAGGGCCTCCGTGAGTTTGCCCCCTTCCTCATAGCCCACATAGCCGGGCGGAGCACCTATAAGCTTCGCTACCTCGTGCCGCTCCATGTATTCGCTCATGTCGAAACGGACCATCGCGTCTTCTCCGCCGAAAAGGAATTCGGCAAGGCAACGGGCAAGCTCCGTCTTCCCGACCCCAGTAGGCCCGAGAAAAAGGAAGCTGCCTATGGGCCTCTTCGGGTCCTTCAGTCCGCTACGAGCCCGCCTGATCGACCGGGCGACAGCGTTTACCGCCTCCTCTTGATCCACCATCCGTTTGTGGATTTCCTCTTCCATGCGAAGGAGGCGGCTCGATTCCTCCTCCGTAAGCTGGACAACTGGGATACCCGTCCATTCCGCCACGATTTGGGCGATCTGTTCGGAATCGACGATGGGCTCTTCGTTGTTACGCCGTTTCTGCCACTCGTTCCTGCTCTTTTCTATTTCCTCCGAGAGCCTTCTTTCCTTGTCCCTGAAGCCGGCCGCCTTCTCGAACTCCTGGGCCGTAACCGCCGCTTCTTTTTCTTTCCGCAGGGCCTCGAGATCCTTTTCCATCATTTTGATATCTTCCGGAAGTTCCATGGTTTTGAGCCTGGCCCTTGCGGCAGCCTCGTCTATCAGGTCGATGGCCTTGTCGGGCAGGTATCTCTCGGTGATATATCTTTCTGAAAGTCGTGCCGCCGCTACCAGAGCATCGTCAGTAATTTTGGCCCTGTGATGCACCTCGTAACAATCCCTCAAACCTTCAAGAATGCGGATAGAATCCTCCACGTTGGGCTCGTCTACCATAACAGGCTGGAAGCGGCGCTCGAGAGCGGCGTCCTTTTCTATATGCTTGCGGTATTCTTCGAGAGTCGTTGCGCCGATAACCTGGAATTCACCGCGTGCAAGGCTTGGTTTCAGGATATTTGCGGCGTCCACGGCACCTTCGGCTCCGCCTGCCCCGACAATAGTATGAATCTCGTCTATAAATAGAATCACGTCACGGCAATCCCGAAGCTCCTTTACCAGTTTGCGCATCCGTTCCTCGAATTCCCCGCGGTATTTAGTACCCGCCACGAGATTTCCTACGTTTAGCTGGACCACGCGTTTTCCCTTGAGGATTTCCGGGACGTCGCCCTCCACGACCTTTTGTGCCAGTCCTTCCACTATGGCGGTTTTCCCCACTCCCGGATCGCCAATGAGTACGGGGTTGTTCTTTTTTCTTCTCGAAAGTACCTGTATCACCCGCTGGATTTCCCTGTTTCTTCCGATTACGGGATCCAGCTCGCCCGAAACGGCCATGTCGGTAAGTACTATTCCCAACTGGTCGAGAGTAGGCGTTCGCGAGCGGTTTCCTGCTTTCTGGGCTGCTTCCCTGGACTCCCGGTCCACGTCGTTTCCGTGTTCCCCGCCGGAAAGCACGGACTGCACCTCCGTACGAACTTTCTGCAGATCCAGGTCCATGGACAAAAGTACCTGGGCGGCGATGCCCTCACCTTCTGAAATCAGTCCAAGGAGTATATGCTCCGTGCCCACGTAGTTTACGCCCATGTTTCTGGCCTCTCGCATAGCAAGGTCGAGAACCCGCTTTGCCCTGGGGCTTAGCGGCAGATCGACTGGTTTGTTCTTGGGCTCTCCCCTTCCGACAATCTGCTCCACCCTCTGGGTAATCTCCTCGGCGCCGACACCAAAGGCCGCCAAAACCTGCGCCGCAACGCCTTCTCCCTCGGCTACCAGGCCAAGCAATATGTGTTCAGTACCTATAACATCATGTCCCAGTCTGAGCGCCTCCTTGTGCGCCAGTTGGATCACTTTTTTCCCTCTTTCTGTAAAAAATTGCCACATTCATATTCCCTCCAGTATTTCGCCTATCTACTCATTGTTCCAGTTTGCGAGACGTTTTCTCAACAAGGAAGCTCTCGCTACGTCAATCTCCTGTTCTGCAAGTCTCCTGCCTTCGAAGCACTGCAAATGGGCCTGCTGGATATCCAGGATAAGCCTGTTCCATTCTCCGGGAGGAACCTGCGGCAAGATGCCCATCTGCGAACCCATTCTTATCCAGGAGAGCATCTGCATCGCCTCGCGACTTTCTATGCTCCTGGCATAGCGCGCTATTCCCCAGGCCCTCCACATCTTGTCTTCGAGTTTTGAGGTGTCATTTTCCCATATTTTCAGCCTGGCGGCGCGCTCCTGCTGTACCAGGCTTGTTATGACACCGGAAACCTTTTCTATAAGCTCTTCTTCCCTTTGACCCAGCGTCACCTGGTTGGATATCTGAAACAGCGAACCAACGGATTCGCTTCCTTCTCCATACATACCCCGGACCGTAAGTCCGACGCGATTGCATTCCCTGATGATTTTGCCAAGTTTCCTCTGTATTTCCAGACCAGGTATATGGACCATGACTGATGCTCTCAAAGCCGTTCCGGTATTGGTCGGGCAGGCTGTCAGGTACCCGAACTCTTCGTCGTATGCGTAATTCAGAACATCCAGTGCTTCATCCACCTGGCCTGCTATCCGCCAACATTCAAAAAGATCAAGCCCGCCGAGGAAAACCTGAATCCTTAGATGATCCTCCTCGTTGATCATCAGCGAAACAATCCCCTGGTCGTCGACGACGACTACCTTCCCTCTGCCGGTCTGTCGCGAAAAATCCGGGCTGATAAGGTGGCGCTCCACAAGTACGTTACGCCTCAATTCGTCCAGCCCGTCCATTTGCCACGTCCCCAGGACACTGACAAAGGGTGTCTCCGAGAGTCTTTCCAGGATCTTACCGGCGATTTCCTCCCTTTTCTTGTCGTCACATCGCGCCGGAAAGGGGTACCCAGACAAATTACGGGCAAGACGTATCCTGCTTGAAAGCACTATATCGCTTTGCTGGCTTCCTCCGGAGAGCCAGGCCAGCGGGAGTGATGCAAAGTCGGCGGACTTCATGCCCTTCGTTCCTCCAGGAGTCTTATGCGATCTCTCAGGACTGCAGCCCGTTCATATTCTTCCTTTTCGATAGCCTCCCTGAGCAGCACCTTCAAAGTTCCGATATCTTCTTCTGGCTGTTTCGATGCCATGCCATGAGGCCTTGTCCCCCTGTGGATCTCATTGCCGTGAATCCCGCGAAGCAGATGCCTAACGGCATCTCTGAACGTTTCGTAACATTGGGGGCACCCGAACTTGCCGGTTCTTGCGAACTCTTCGTAATTCAGACCGCAGGCCGGGCAAAAGCCATTGAACATTTGTTCTTTCCTCGATGGTTCCGCTTGTTTCTGCACCTTCGCCGGAAAAAGATTCCCGAGAAAATTTTCGAAGGGGAACTCGACGGGAACCTTCGGGAGTGAACCCTGCTGACTCATTTCATGGGCACATTTATGGCACAGGTGAAACTCGACTACGGCGCCGTTTTGCATATGCTTTATATGGACCTGGGCCTCACGGCTATGGCACCGTTCACACAGCATTTGAAACCTCCTTACAACAGGACTATGCTTCTGAGCAGTCTTTTCAGAAGCTCTGCGTGCAGGGCCTCCCTTTTGAAAGGAGACAGGTCAAACATCTCCCTGCACAGCTGTTCCTGGAATCGTATCGCGATCTCTATCAAAAGCCTTTCCCTGGCGGTCAGGATCTTTCGTTCCTGGAGGTTTGCCAGCAGTTTTTTGATCTCCTGCTCGCTTATTACTTCACCGACAAGTTCTTCGATATGATTTGCCCGTTCTTCAGGCTTTTTCATGCGAAGCCTGATGATACGGATGTACCCGTGACCGCCGCGTTGGCTTTCGACCAGAAAACCTCTTTCGGGAGTGAACCGACTGCGAATGACGTAGTTGATCTGGCTAGGGACACACCCGAATCTCTCGGCCAGATCCTTTCTGCTCAAAAATACGGACTCTTCACCGTTTCGTTCGAGCAACTCCTGTATATGACGTTCAATAATGCGCGTCAGGCTTGGCACGGCGCTACCCCCTTTTTTTTGACCTAAACTGACAGTCGTTATTATATGGATTTGGTCAGAATAAGTCAATGTCGCTCCTCAGCGGCCAACTCTGCCCTCGGTCCCTTCCCTGATCTTCCTGATATTGTCGGAATGCCTTATGACCGTAAGGGCTGCAAGCAAGATACAGGAGAGAACGTAACCAGGAGGTTCGCGAAAAAAAAGCATGAAAAACGGCATGGACCACAGGGAAACCATGGAGGCAACAGACACATAACGGGTCAGCTTTAAGGCTACGTACCAGACCACACCGGCGGCAAGGGCGACAAAAGGGTCGAAGACGAAGACCACGCCGTAGGTGGTCGAAACTCCCTTGCCTCCCCTGAATCCCAGCCAGAGGGGGTAGTCGTGACCAATTACGGCAGCGGCTCCCGAAAGGCCAAGCACAAGGGGATCCAAAATGCCCGCCGCCATCGCAAGGATCAGGACACATCCGCCCTTGGCCATGTCGAAGGCAGCGACGGCCACGGCCCATTTTTTACCCAGGACTCTTCCTACGTTTGTGGCGCCTATATTACCGGACCCTATGGTTCTGATATCAATGCCTTTTTTCCACCTGACCACAAGGAATCCGGCAGGGATCGATCCAAAAAGGTACGCGATCGGCACAAGCAGCCACGCAGGGTTCACTTTGCTTTTCTCCTTACTACGACGGCATCTACGGCCTTCACACCTTTGCCCTGCTCAAAAACGAAAATGGGGTTTACGTCAAGTTCCTGGAGATTTTCTTCGTTGCAGGCAAGGACTGAAATCTTGACCAGCGTGTCGGAAAGGGCATCTACATCGAGCCTGGGTCGGCCCCGGGCGCCGTCCAGGATCGCGTAACCTTTCAGTTCCCTAAGCATGGCCAAAGCCGTTTCACGATCAATGGGGGCATGTCTCATGGCAAGATCCTGCAGGATTTCCACGTATATGCCTCCCAGACCGGCGACGACGACAGGACCGAAGAGCGGATCCCTGTTCACGCCGATCATGAATTCCACACCGCTTGAGGCCATCTCCTGGATAAGCACGCCCTGGATGGCGGCACCAGGTAAAGCTTTTTCGGCTCTTTCAAGAAGCCTGCCGTAAGCATTTCTGAGTTCCTCTTCCGAGTTCAGGTTAAGGGAAACGATCCCTGCTTCGGTCTTGTGTATGATGTCGGGTGACATTACCTTGAGCGCCACAGGGTAACCAATTTCCTCGGCTGCCGCCAGGGCCTCTGCTAACGACCCGCACAAGCGTTCCCGCGTTACGGTGACTCCGTATTCGGCCAATAGACGCTTTGCGTCGTATTCTGTCGGCGTTTCGGGCAAAAGATCCAGCACAGGGTCTTTCGCGATCATACCTGGTGTACATTCACTTTCATCCACCGCCTGCTCTCCACGTCCCGCCAGGCAGGACAAAGCCCTCGCGCAACGTTTGAGGCTCTGAAAAACAGGGACTCCAGCATCCTTGAGGCGTGACAGGAAGGTGCCCCCATGCTCTCTGTCGATCAACCAGCAGACGGCCAGCGGTTTTTTTGCAGAAGCGAAAAGTTTAATTAGGTCGTCGACCAGTTTTTGACCCGAGTCACCCGTAATCATCGATATGATCACGACGGCTATGTCGATCATGGGGGACTCCATGACATTTTTTATACATTCGGCAAAGCCTTCCGGTTCATTTATGACCTGCGCAGTCAGGTCGACAGGATTTCTGGATGACCCGAAGGTGGGGATAAACTTTTCGATTTTATCCCGTACCGCCTTCGGGAGTTCCGGGATTTCCAGTCCTTTTTCCCAAGCCTGGTCAGCCATGATAATGCCGGCCCCGCCGGAGGTCGTCAGAATCCCCAGCCTTTTGCCCTTTGCTCTGGGCAAGGCGCCGAAAACAGAACCAAGGTCGATTATATCTTCCACGTCGTCGATCTCTAGTGCACCATATTGTTTGAGTACCGCCTTCCATACTTTCCTGTCGCCCGCCAGCGCCGCCGTATGACTTTTGGCCGCCTCTACACCGATGGGGCTCCCTCCCGCCTTGAGAACTGCCACCGGGAGGTCACGTTTTTCGGCGCTTTTGAGAAGATCAATCAGCCGGGCACCCTGCTTTATTCCCTCGAGATACATGACAAGCAGCCTGACCTCGGGATCTTCCACCATAGCTTCTCCAAAATCCACCACGTCCAGGTCCACCTGGTTTCCTGTGGTTACGACGTACCTGAAGCGGACACCCATCTCGGCAGCCATAGCGAAAGATGCAAAACCAAAGGCTCCGCTCTGTGAGATGTACGCCACATGGCCTTCGGGCCGCCGGTCGGTATCCAGGGAGGCCGAAAAGCTAAGCGGCACTCCCGAAACGAAATTGACAAGACCCTGGCAATTTGGTCCCAGAACACGAGTGGGACCATTACGCACGACCTCCATGAGTTTTTTTTGTCCTTCGTAATCTTCGCTCTCTGCGAAACCCGATGAAAAGATTATGGCGTATGGGACACCAAGGTGCGCACACCGGCCCAAAATTTCGGGAACGATCTCCGCCTTGACGCCCACCAGGGCAACGTCGGGAACCTCGGGCAAGCTATTTAAATCCGGATAGCAAGCAAGACCGTCTATTTGCTGGTACTTGGGATTTACGGGATAAATCCTGCCACCATAACCGAACCGCCCAAGGAGCTTCAACGGCCTTCCCGAAATGCTTTCCAGATTCCCGGACGCGCCTACGATCGCTACGGAATCAGGCTGAAACAGTTTCGCGAGATCCTTAAAACGCGCCATCGCGACTTCTCCCCTTTCAGTTCGGCCTTGTTCCGATAGTCACTGCCAAAAGGCCTCCCAGACCTTCGACTTCCACTTCTATGCGGTCACCTGGGAAGACCTCGCCCACACCAGAGGGGGTCCCGGTCAAGATCACATCACCGGGCTCAAGGGTCATGAAGGTAAGGATATGAGAGAGGATTCTCTCCACTGGGAACAAAAGGTCATCGGTGCGACCGTTTTGCCTTATCGTCCCGTTTACTATGGTTTTCACACCGACGTCGCCAGGATCCAGGTCGGTTTCGATCCAGGGGCCCAGAGGGCAGAAGAGATCGGCTGATTTGGCCATGGTCCATTGAAGGTCTTTCCTCTGCCTGTCTCTGGCGGTCATATCAAGCGCCGCCGTATATCCCAAAACACCGGACATGGGATTTTCGCATCCCGGGACCACTCGCTTGCCTATTACCACCGCAAGCTCGCCTTCGTAGTGGAATTCTTTCGTAAAAGCAGGATACGGGATGACGCTTTCGGGATCGGCGAGAGCATTGGGCCCTTTAAGAAAAAGTCCCGGCTCGATCGGCAAATGTCCCTTGTCGTTGCCCATCTCCTGTATATGTTTCAAGTAATTCTGGCCGACGCAAACTATCTTCGTCGGAACCGCCGGAGCAAGAAGC
>JAHDOX010000136.1 GCA_018434645.1 Synergistales bacterium
CACCATAAGAGCGAAGGCAAAATTGGCGATTACAGGCCCACCCCACAAAAAAAACGCCAATACCGGGAGAAAGGTGGTTATCGACGTATTCAGGGTTCGGGCCAGGGTCTGGTTTATCGACCGGTTGATCAACGCTGTTATGCCTTCCCTGCGAAGCCCGCCCCAGTTCTCGCGGATTCGATCGAGAATCACGATCGAGTCATTCAGCGAATATCCGACTATGGTAAGTATGGCGGCGATAAAAGGCAAGGTGATCTCCCGACCGGTAAGGCTGAATACTCCCAATGTGACTATGGCGTCATGCAAAAGCGCCGCTACGCTTGAAACAGCGAATCTGAAACGAAACCTGACGGTTATATAAAGCAGTATTCCCGCGAGTGCGATAATGACGGCAACTACGGCCTGTCGTCGCAGCGTCTCACCCACGACGGGCCCCACCTTTTCCAGTCGCAGTACCTCCATGCCGCTATAGTCTTCACGCAGTATCGTGATTATTTCATTTACCTCGGCGTCCTCGACGGGTCTTAGCCTTATAATCATACCGTTACCGTCGTAACCCTGTATTACGGCCTGTTCCTGGCCTATTTCCGCGAGCCGGTCCCTTATGTCCGCAACACCGACCTTTTCGGCGAACTCGACCTGGATAAGGTTACCTCCACTGAAATCTATTCCAAGGTTAAATCCCCTTGTCACAAGCAATCCGAGACTCGCCAATATCAATAAGGCACTGACGAGGGCGGCTTTCCTGCGTAGACGCATGAAATCTATTTCCCAATCGCGCTTTTTAAAGAACATTGCGATCCACCTCTTTCGAACCTCAGAAACGTGCCGGCTTTGACCTGCGGCGGCCATGAAACACCTGCAGGAGGGCTCTGGTTACGACAACGGCGCTGAAAACGCTGGCAAGGATCCCTATCGATAGCGTCACGGCAAATCCCCGGATAGGACCGCTTCCGAAATAATACAAAACCGCCGCTGCGATGAGGGTAGTAACGTTCGCGTCGACTATGGTCTTGAGGGCTTTCCTGAATCCGGCTTCGACAGAGGCGTAGGGCGTCTTTCCTTCATTGAGTTCTTCCTTCACACGTTCGAAAATCAGTATATTTCCGTCCACAGCCATTCCTATGGTCAATATGATACCGGCTATTCCTGGCAGGGTAAGCGTGGCCTTCAGGCTTATCAGACCGGCGAAAAGCAGTAGAATGGTCGAAAGCAGGGCCACGTTGGCAGCAACGCCGAGTTTCCCATAATAAAGAAACATAAAAATCAAAACGAGCACTGCACCCAGCATACCGGCACGAAACCCGGATCTTATGGAATCAGCCCCAAGGGTCGGACCAATCGACCGGTTTTCCAGGATTTCGACGGGCACCGGGAGGGCACCGGCTCTCAGCATTATCGCCAGACGCTGCGCCTCGGCCGTGGAGAACCTGCCCGAGATCTGGGCATTCCCTCCACTGATACGTTCCTGCACGACGGGAGCGGATATGACTTTTCCGTCGAGCACTATGGCAATCTGCCGCCCTATATTACTCGTTGTCGCCTGGTCGAATTTTTCGGCTCCTTCGGCGTCGAATTCGATGGTGACAACAGGTCTTCCCAGATTGTCGAAGGATGTTTTGGCATCTTTCAAAGATTTGCCGGTTACGTAAGTCTTTCCAAGAAGATAGATGTCGTCTTCCTCTCCCCGGGCCACTTCGAGATCCGCGTTTTCCTTGGCACGCGCCGCGAATTCAGCGGCAAGCTCCTCTCTTTGCTCCCTTATGGACTCCCAACGGCGCAGCGCCTCCATGTATGCTTCCTGGCTTTCGTAGTTCGGACGCTGTGGCCCCGGCGGGAGGGGTGGTGAAGCATCCACGACCTCACGGAACTCCAGCTGTGCAGTTTTACCTATCAGTTCAAGGGCCGCTTCGGGATCCGAAACGCCGGGCAGGTCAACGATGACCCTGTCGCTTCCCTCACGCTGGATGACCGGCTCGGTCACGCCATATTGATCGACCCTGTTCCTCAAAACCGCTATAAGCCTCTGAACGCTGTCATCCGTCAACGGGTTTTCAGGCGTTCCTTTCGCCTGCAACAGGATATGAGCCCCTCCCCTGAGATCAAGCCCCAGGCGGATTCGGCCTTCTATGGGAAAGACAGAAAACAGCGCCGCTAAAATCACGATGCCGACGATGACAATACGCCACCTGTCCTTTTTTTGCATCGCGCGACCTCCTTTGCTTTGCCCTCCGGGCACCAATCATAAAAAACGGAGCGGATGCGAGGCATCCACTCCGCCTCCGTTCCAGAAAACAACGATACTAACTTTCCTTTGATTCGTCCTCTTTAGTTCGGTTTCCCGCCTCTTCTTTCTCTTCTTTCTTTTCTTTCTTTTCTTTTCCGGAAGAGGAAGCGTCGGTCTCGGCTGGACTTTCGTCTTCGACCGAGGTGCGTTTCATCTGTATCGACGATTTAAGAACTCTTGCTTTTGTACCCTCGGCAATTTCAAGAATATAGCTGTCCTCTTTCACGGCTTTTACAGTGCCGAAAAAACCGCCCGCCGTAACTACCTGGTCGCCAGGTCGAATCGACGCCAACATCTCTTCATGTTTTTTTTGCCGTTTCTTTTGCGGCCTTATGATCAGGAAATAGAAAATGACCACGAACACCGCCAAAGGAAGAAGCATTCCCATCAAACCACTCTGCTGCAATTGCGACGCCTCCTTGCTCTATATTGTCCGTTCATTTTTGCAAAGAACATTCTATCATGATCGGTTCGCTTGTAGAACCGGCTACCGGCCATTACCTGGAAGTCGTACCCTTCAGGTAAAAGAGCAGCTTTTCAAGTTCTATAGAGATATCCACCCTGTAGACCAAAACATCGTCGGGCACTGCTATGGCCGCCGTGGCAAAATTCAGAACGCCTTTAAGCTTACCCGATGATACGGCCTTCTCGACTACCTGCTGGGCAGCCGTCGACGGAACGGTCAGGATTATGACTTCGATATCTTTTTCCTTCAGAATACCGGGCATACTGTCCACGTGATAGCAGGGTATTCCGTATATTGTCGTGCCCGTCTTCTCGGGATCATTATCGAAAAGCGCCTCTATACGAAATTTTTCGCTCCGGAGCGCTTTGTGACCCAAAAGCGCCTCTCCAAGGCGGCCGACCCCTACAAGAGCGATCTTCCATACCCTCTTAGGCGATAATATGTCACTCACGTGGTGATAGAGCTGTTCGACGTGATAACCAACGCCACGTTTCCCGATTTCGCCGAAGTATGAAAGGTCCTTCCGGACCTGACTGGCTTTCAGACCGAGCATATCCCCTATTTCCTGGGATGATACCACCTTCCTGCCTTCATCATGAAGCTGTGTCAAAAGCCTGTAATACTGGACAAGTCTTTCGACGGTAGGTTCGGCTATTCGAAACAGGCATTCATCCGACTGGGCGGCTTCGCCCTGCTCTTTCCGGTTCCTTCCCCTGACCATACCATTCACCTATTGTGTATTTCCCGAAGGTCCGCTGCAAAATCTCGGGAATTCACCGAAACCGTTGAAGGGTGCCATGCACTCAATCTCTTCCTCTATATTCAAAAGCCGGTTGTATTTAGCCACCCTGTCGGTCCGTGCCGGCGCACCTGCTTTTATCTGTCCCGCCGCCGTCGCGACGGCAAGGTCACTGATGAAAGTATCATCCGTTTCGCCTGACCGATGAGAGATAACGCAGCTGTACCCTTTCTTTTTCGCAGTCTCTATTACTGACAACGTTTCAGTGACTGTTCCTATCTGGTTCAATTTGACAAGGATCGAATTTGCGGCGCCTTCTGAAACACCCTTGGCAAGCCTGACGGGGTTGGTAACGAACACGTCGTCCCCTACCAGCTGGATTCCGGTGCCCAGCCGTTCAGTCATAAGTTTCCACCCTTCCCAATCTTCCTCGGACATACCGTCCTCGATGGAAATAACGGGAAAGTCCTTGCAAAGACTCTCGTAATAGGAGACCAGCTCTTTTGCTGTAAATACCTTCCCCTCGCCGTCGAAATGATAGGCACCATCACTGTATAGCTCGGTAGCCGCTACATCCAGGGCGAGCCCGACTTCGCGGCCGGGCTTGAACCCGGCCTTTTCGATTGCCTGTGAGAGAATTTCGAGGGCCTCGCGGTTGGAAGAAAGGTCCGGAGCAAAACCGCCCTCATCACCTATGCCGGTGGAAAGTCCTTTCTCTTTGAGCAGCTTTTTCAGGCAGTGATAGATCTCGGCACCCATGCGAAGCGATTCCGAAAACGATGGGGCTCCACACGGAACTATCATGAACTCCTGTATATCCAGGTTGTTGTCTGCGTGTTGCCCCCCGTTTATGACGTTCATGAGTGGAACCGGAAGGGAATACGGGCCGGATCCACCGAGAAAGACCCAAAGCGGCAGATCGCGCTCGGTAGCCGCCGCCCTCGCGGATGCCATGGAGACCGAGAGTATGGCGTTCGCTCCGAGGTTTTTTTTGTTCTCGGTCCCGTCAAGATCCAGCATGATACGGTCCAGAGCCGCCAGATTTACGGGATCGAGGCCTATGACCTCCGGGGCAATTTTCTCCATAACGTTTGTGACCGCATCCCTGACGCCTTTCCCACCATATCGCGTCCCGCCGTCTCTCAGCTCCACTGCCTCGAAACTGCCCGTTGATGCACCTGAAGGGACCGCCGCCCTACCTACAACGCCTGAATCAAGCCAGACTTCGGTCTCGACCGTCGGGTTGCCCCGCGAATCAAGAATTTCGCGGGAATGTATACCGATTATTTCGCTCACTTGGAGTCACCCCTTTTCATCAATTAAGGTTCTCTGCGCGGCCAGTGTAGAAGGACACTGGTTACCAGGGCCTTCTCTCGCCGGTTACGGGCCGTTCTTCAATGATTTCATATGCTACGGCGCCTCGTTTCAGGTTCGGCTCCGTATACGGCAGGACCTTTACGGAAAGAAGTTTCCCGGGAAAGGCTATCTCTATTATGTCGCCTTCTTTGACCTCTTTCGATGCCTTCGCTACTGCTGCGTTCACGCGCACCGCTCCGATGTCGATCATCTGGCGCGCCAGACTCCGTCGCTTGATGATTCGCGCGAGCTTGAGAAACCTGTCAAGTCGCATTCTTCGTTCCTCCGGGAACAAACATTATCGATTATAACAAAAGCTTCGGGGTTCAGGCTGTTCCGATTTAAAACGGATGCCGAAGACCCCCTGGTATTTCTGTCGCAATCTATTCAAGGAAATCCCTGAGCTTTTTACTCCTGCTGGGATGGCGTAGCTTTCTCAACGCCTTTGCCTCTATCTGACGAATCCTCTCCCGCGTGACTCCAAACCGGCGTCCCACTTCTTCCAGAGTGTAAGGGTGCCCGTCCTCAAGGCCGAACCTCAACCTTAGGACCTCTTTTTCTCTTTCAGTCAGGTCCTGGAGCATGCCTTCCAGTTGTTCCCTCAAAAGTTGCCCGGCAGCTGCATCTTCAGGGCTCGGAAGCTCCTTGTCTTCGATAAAGTCCCCGAGCTGACTGTCTTCTTCCTCGCCGATCGGAGTCTCCAGGGAAACGGGTACCTGGGCTATACGCTGTATCTCTTCAACCCTTTCGGAGCCGATCCCCATCTCATTGGCAATTTCCTCGGCCGTGGGTTCCCTGCCGAGCCGCTGGACCAACTGCCTTGAGATGCGTATCAGCTTGTTGATGGTTTCGACCATGTGTACGGGGATCCTGATGGTCCTCGCCTGGTCCGCGATGGCTCTCGTTATCGCCTGTCTGATCCACCATGTGGCATAGGTACTGAACTTGAATCCCTTTCGGTAATCGAACTTTTCAACGGCCCGAATCAACCCGAGATTCCCTTCCTGGATCAGATCGAGAAAAAGCATACCCCTTCCGATATACTTCTTCGCGATACTGACGACAAGCCTCAAGTTCGCCTCGACCAGCTTGGCCTTTCCCACAGGGTCGCCCGCCTCAACCCGTTTTGCCAGCTCTACTTCTTCCTCCGGTTTCAAAAGGGGAATCTTCCCTATCTCCCGCAAATACATCCTCACAGGGTCCGAAAGGGGCAGATCCTCGAGATCTCCCATTTCCTCCGCAAATTCCGCTACCGGGGCGGTTTCCTCGGGTCCTTCCTCACTCTTGCGCTTTTCTTCCTCAACGAGATCTATTCCCAGTTCCATCAGGTTAAAATAGAGATTGTCCAGTGTTTCGGCGTTTACGAGCTCTGCAGGAATGTGCTTTTCGATGTCTTCATACGTTACGAACCCCTTTTCCCTTCCCACATGGAAAAGTTCCTTCACGCTTTCGATGTAGCCCATGATCTCTTTAGATTCCATCTCCGTGGCCTTTGCCCCTTCCGTGTCGGGTTGGCTTCCCTTTTTCTTTGCCATCCTATCGGGAACCTCCTTTCAGGGCCTTCGCGAGAGCGGCGAACTCACGGACTTCCTCGATCGAAGCCTCCCCGCGTGCCTTTTTTTCCTTCAGGAACAGAAATCGGCGGTAGTTCTTCTTTCTTTTCAAGGCCTCAAGAAGAACCTCCCAACGGTTATTATTTCCTTCGTATTCTTCAAGATGTGCCCCACCAGCCGCCAAAATAGCCATGGGACGACGTTCCCCCGTTTCGAGCCAGCGACTTTCCAGTTCGGCCGGCTCCTCACCCTGTATAAGTGCGGCCGTGACAGACTTTACCGCCTCGTCGTACAGAAGCGGAAGGACCAGCTCGGGCGGAACCGTGGCTCGCAGTCTTGGATCGATCCATAAAAGATAACACAAAGCCGCCTCGAGGGGATTAACAGGCTCTGCTTTACCCTCTGCAGCTATATCTTCACCGGCAGGACGCTTTTTCTGGCCCTTTCGTGTCCTCGATTTTCTCTCTTTCTCCAGGACACCGACGAGTTCCGGCAGAAGAAGCCCCAGCCCTTTTGCCACTTCGGGCAGGTATCTGTTCGCCTCAAGCGCCGGGAGGGACGCCAGGCCTTCTATGATCTCTTTTCTGGCCCTGCTTCGTTTCGATTCATCGGTCAGTTCCGCCTCTTTCGTCCGGATGTGAAAAAGCGGCAACGGAGCGGCTTTTTCAAGAAGCTTCTCTAATCTGTCGAAACCTCCTTCCGAGGAAAGAAGGTCATCCGGGTCCATCCCTTCCGGAAGGCAAACGACCCTTATATCCAGCCCGGCACCCTGCAACAGGTACATACCTCTGATCGCGGCTTCCTGCCCTGCTATGTCCGCATCGTAACAGATAAGGCATTGGTCCGAAAAGCGTTTTAGAAGCGTCGCCTGTTCTTCGGTAAGGGAAGTACCCAAAGTAGCCACCGTTTCCGGAAATCCGGCCATGTGCATTTTGATGGCGTCCATGTAGCCTTCCACCAGAATCGCCCTGTTTTTCTCCTTTATGGCCTTTTTCGCCGCGTCAAGGAGAAAAAGGGTAGACCTTTTGCTGTAAATGGGGCTTTCCGGACTATTTATGTATTTGGCCCCGTCGCCGGATATGGTCCTTCCGCCAAAAGCGATTATTCGCCCCCGCACATCTTTTATGGGAAACATTATCCGGCCCCTGAACCGGTCATAAGTCCCTTTTTCCCCGTTTATAAGGAGGCCTGCCTGGACTGCCTGTCCGGTCGGGAAGCCAGCCTTCGTGAAATGCCGTTTCAGCGAATCCCAACCGGGAGGGGCCCAGCCGATTTCGAATCTCATGATGTTTTTTGAGTCTATCCCTCTTTTTCCCAGATAGGATCTCGCTGTTTCCGCCCCTGCAGACTGCATTTGCCTTCTGTAAAAGGCATGAGCCTCTTTCATGAGATCATAAAGATCCGCTGTACCCTTGCCGTTTTGGGTGGATTTCAGGCTCACTCCAGCCCTTTCTGCGAGAAGGCGCAAGGCTTCGGGAAAGGAGAGTCTTTCCTGCTCCATGACGAAGGTAAAGACATCCCCGCCCCTGCCGCAACCGAAACAGTGCCATGTCTGCCTTTCAGGAGAAACATAAAAGGATGGTGTCTTTTCGCTGTGAAAGGGGCACAATGCCCTGTAGTTACGGCCCGCGCGGCTCAAATGGAGGTAGTCGGCTATGACGTCGACGATATCCAGGCGTTCCCTTACTTCTTCTATTTCCTCTCTTGACATTCCGGAGTGCCTCCCTCAGGCAAAAGGGGAGAGCGCCGGCTCTCCCCTTTTTTCAATTTTATGCCTTTCAAGGGAACCGTGCAGTCTTTTTAAAATCAGAAAAGAGGAGCCAACACAAGGGCGACCACCGACATGAGCTTGATGAGAATATTCAGGCTCGGTCCCGCAGTGTCCTTGAAGGGGTCCCCTACGGTATCTCCTACCACGGCCGCAGCATGCGGCTCGGAACCTTTGCCGCCATGGTGACCCTCTTCTATGAATTTTTTGGCATTGTCCCAGGCCCCACCCGCATTGGACATGAAAATGGCCATCATTACACCCGTGACTATAGACCCGCCCAGGAGTCCGCCCAGGGCTTCAGCCCCGAGGAACAACCCCACCAAAACGGGGGTGATAACCGCCAGAAGTCCCGGAACAACCATTTCCTTAAGGGATGCCGCCGTCGAAATATCGACACAACGTTCGTATTCCGGACGACCGGTTCCTTCCATGATACCCGGAACTTCACGGAATTGCCTCCGCACCTCATCGATCATCTTCGATGCGGCCCGGCCCACTGCCTGTATGGTCATGGCGCTGAACAAAAAGGGCAGCATGCCGCCTACGAAAAGACCGACCATGACTTTCGGATTGTTCA